>CAOJHH010000022.1 GCA_948436025.1 uncultured Clostridium sp.
AAGCAACAGCTTTCATTCTGTTCTCTGAATTTACTTTTCTTAAACGTACATCTGTAATTTGCATATTGCGCACCTCTTTCTCATGTTTTATATTTGTACATAAAGTTGTACTTTCTATGTACAAATATATTATTCGTCAAAAATAACTTTTTTCCTTCTTGTTTTTACAAAAAAGAAAAACTTTTTTACGAAATTGTTCCTTTTCTTTTATAGGATACATATTTTTAACACTTTTTATACATAATACATAAAATAATATTGAAAAAAAAACGGTTACAGTATATAATTGTTTTGTTGTAAATTATATACTATGATTTGTAAAAAAATACTATGCTAACGTTATCGCCTTTGGCGATGATATACGTTAAAATAAAAGGGGCGAAAAATTTTGGCAAATATTGATAATATAAAAAAATACAAACATATACATATGCTTGGTATTGGTGGAGTTAGTATGAGCGGTATTGCAGAAATCTTACATCGTTTTGGTTTTATTGTTACGGGTTCTGATGCAAACGATTCTTCTATTATTCACAAATTACAAAAAAGCGGTATTCCGGTTACGATTGGGCATGATTTCGATAATTTAAAAAAAGCAGATGCCATTGTTTATACGGCCGCAATTAAACAAGATGATCCAGAAATGATTGCTTCGAAAGAACATGGCATTCCTATGATTGAGCGTTGTGATTTTTTAGGAGAACTAACCAAATCGTTTTCGGATACGATTGGCATTTCTGGTACACATGGTAAAACAACTACTACCTCTATGGTTTCGGTTTGCTTTTTAAAAGCTAGTCTTGACCCTAATATTCAAGTAGGTGGTATGGTAAAACAAATTGATGGCAATTACCGTGTAGGAAATAGCGATTATTTTATTATTGAAGCTTGTGAATATGTAGAAAGTTTTCTAAAATTTCGACCAAAGGCAGAAGTTATTTTGAATATTGATAATGATCATTTGGATTATTTTAAAACCTTTGAAAACATTAAAAATGCTTTTGTAAAATATGTAAAATTATTGCCAGATGACGGTTTTTTGGTGTTAAATGCAGATGATAAAAATTGTCTCGATTTAACTAAGTACACTAAGGCTTCTTATACAACATATGGTATTGAAAACAAAGATGCGATTTTTACCGCTCGCCAAATTGAATTCGATGATAATGGGTTTGCGAAATTTGATGTATACAAAAATAACGAATTGTTTGAACATATTGAATTATCGGTCGCTGGCATGCATAATGTGTTAAATGCTCTTGCTTGTATTAGCTTATGTGACCATTATGGAATTTCTAGTAGAACAATGAAAGAGGCCCTAAAAGAATTTACTGGAGCTGGTAGACGTTTGGAATATAAAGGTAGCTTCCACGATATTTCGGTTTTTGATGATTATGCTCATCATCCTACCGAAATAAAAGCAACTTGTCATGCTTTAAACAATAAGAAATTTCATGAATCATGGGTTATCTTTCAACCTCATACCTATAGTAGAACGAAAAACCTATTAGATGATTTTGTAAGTGCCCTTAGTGAATTTGACCATATTATTGTTGCTGATATTTATGCAGCACGTGAAGCAGATACTTATGGTGTTTCTTCAAAAGACATCGTAGACCGTATTAACTCCGTAAGAAGCACAAACCACTGTGAATATATTTCGGATTTTAAGGATATTGTTTCCTATGTAAAAACACATGCCAAACCACATGATATTATTCTAACCCTAGGCGCAGGAAACGTAACCGACATTGGTCCAATGATATTAAAATAGCGAGAGGTTTTATTGCACCTCTCGTGCTTGTTTTATCATTAAATCGGCAAATACGGCGTAGCCGGTTTGTGGGTCTCCTACTAGTACGTGGGTTAGAGCTCCTATTACTTTATCGTTTTGGATGATAGGGCTTCCACTCATTCCTTGTATAATTCCTCCTGTTTTTTCTAATAATTCCTTATCGGTTACTTTAATTAACATGCTTTTGTTGTTTTCGTTGTTGTTTCGATAGATTTTTTGAATTTCGATTTCATAGGCTTGTTTTTTGCCATCTTCTAGCATGCATAAAATGGCTGCTTTTCCTTCTTTGATTTCCTCTCTTGAGGCTACTTCCATGGCGTCTTCTACATTAATATTAAGAATTCCCGTATTATTAAGAGTTCCGAAAATACCAAATTCTGTATTTTTGGATACCTTACCAATGACACTACTATTTTCAATAGAACCTTGTATTTTTCCCGGATTACCTTTTTTTCCTTTGGTAATGGAAATAATTTTTGTGGTTACAAAATCTCCTTTTGCAATTTCAATTAAATTCCCAGTATCTACATCTTGAATGCCATGACCTAAAGCAGCAAACGTTTTGGTTTCTGGTTCATAAAAGCTAACCGTTCCTACTCCGGCTGCGGCATCTCGTACCCATAGTCCTAGTTTATAATGATTATCACTTCCCTTTGCTGGTATCATCGTGGTTTGTAAGGTGTCCTCTCCTTTTATATATTGTACAATGACTTCTTTTCCTCCAGATGCATTTACTTCATTAATTAGGTCTGCGGTACAAGTAACGGTATTTTCATTGATTGCTATAATTCGGTCCCCTTCTTCAATTCCACTATTTTCATATGGTTTATAGGTTACATGGTCATTTCCCTCTATTTCTCCCATACCTACTACTAATACACCGGCTTGTATAGAGTTTTAGCCCAACCACATTTCCAAGTGGTACCACATAACTTTTAGGAATGACATTGACACTAATTTCTTTTAAAGGAATGGCTCCAAATAGGTTTAAAGTATAGTCTTTTCTCCCTATTTTTTCGTTATTTTCCGATAAGTTACTAGAAGCTTGAACCACCTCATAATTTTCTTCTCTTTTGGTTATATTAATACCAAGTAATGTTTTTAAATGATATTCTTCTCCTTGAAATAGCATAATATTTTTGGGAATGGATGTAATATTACATGTATATAAGAATAACAATAATAAAAAACTAACAATAAATATTTTTCTAAAATGTTTCATTTTTACCCTCGCATTTTTAATATTTATTATTAGTCTTTCCATATTTTTTAAATTTCAAACATAAATTAATTTGCTATTTTACTATAATTTAACATTTTCGTGATTTTATCTAAGTCATAACGTTCTCTTGCTAGTGCTCTATAATAGGCTTTTTGTAAATCTTGTGATAAGTTTTCAACTTCTACATCTTCATTTAAAGAATTGACAATACAAGTATAACATGCATATTCTGGATGTTTGTAGTAATATTTTGTCGTATCCTGTGAATTTTTGGTATTTCTAAAGTCGATACTTTTATAGCCTACCACAAAACTGCCGTTTTGTACATTTTCCTGTAATACTGGACAATTAATTCTATGGTAAGTATTGGTATTATCTACAAAATAAATTGAATTTTTATTAATATATTGTTTATTGTTCGTACTTGTTACAATCGAATAATTGTTATAAATCTTGGTACCTACTGGCATTCCTTGCATAAAACTAATCATATTTACATTGGTTAATATCTTATCCCAGTCTTCCTCTGTTAATATTGGCATTTTAAAATTAGCATGTGTTCCCATACTTGGTGAATGGTCATTGTATACTTTTATGGCATTGTTTAAGTTTTCTTGAATGGAGATTCTCATAACTTCTTTTTTGTGCTGTGTAAAACTAGAATCTTTTTTCTCTGGGTCATTATCGGTAGAGATATTTAAAAACTTTGTATTATCGTTTTGAAATTCGGTATATTTACTCCCATCACTTTTTACCGCATTTTGTGGTATTACGGTACTTAATAATGTAGCATTACTGGTTACCCATTTGGTAAAATCATAAGCTTCCTGATAATATTTTTGCATACTACTACTCTGTGTTTGCACAAGTTGGTTATTTTGATTATATTGCTGTAGATTTTCCGTCTGATTGGTTTGCAAAGTTAGTCCACTTGGTAATCGATATCCTGTTACATTTCCGCTTGCATCGGTTACTATTTTACTTGTATCGATTAAATATCCTGAATGTGATATGTATTCGTTTCCAAGATAGCCATAAATGGTTATATAATTATCTAAGGAATAATTTACTACAATATCATTACTTGAATTTTTGTACCTGCCTGTATAATGTATGTATGGTTTTAAAATATGCTCATAACCAGTTCTTTTTTCTCCTGCGTATTCATAGTTGTATTCATGTGGTGAATAAATATAATAACCGTCATATAAGGTAAATACTAAGGCTGGAATATATGGCATAACGGTAGTAGCATTTCCTCCTGACATACCGAAATTAACAGAAAGTGTTGTAGAAAATGTGTTAATTGCTGCTTTAATATCTCGTCTAATGGAATCGGCATTGGTAGAATATTGGTTATGAATGGTGTTTAGCTCAAATGCCACTACGGCATCATGTGTTGCATCAATTAATCTTGTATCATATTTTTGAGATAGTAATATGGTGTCCATTTGAACACCAATGTATGCAGACAAAATTAAGGTGATTGGTATAATAATCATTGAAAATATGACTGTTAGATTTTGCAATTTCATATTATTTTACCACCACCTTATTTTTCTTTGTATTTGTTTTATCCTTAAATTTTAGGTCGATGAAGGCATCGACCTCTATATTTCTCTATTTTTCACTTCCGTTTGCCATAACGACTCCTGAATGAGAAGCAGAGATGGCATAAGTATCATTTCCGGTAATACTATAGAAAAAGTTTTTTAACATTTGTCCTATGGTTGTATTCGTGTTTTTTACATTAACCGAAATAATATCACCTTCTTTTAGTTTGATTGCTTTTGTTTTACTTCCATTGATTTTGTCTAAAATTTGTGATGTATATTCCGAATAGTAAATATTTTCACCGATTTTATCTCCACTCGTTTGTGCTGTCTTTTTACCTGGATTTTCATCTAAAACTTTTAATTCTAATTCAACATCATAGCTATTTCCTGTTGAAGCTAATGTTTGCACATAGGATGCGTAACCATCTTGTGTAATTCTTCCCGTTTGTCTAACATTATCAACAAATTCAACTGTTGCGGTTTGTGCTGCCATCTCAGCAATATCGTCGTTTCTCTCAGATATTGACATAAGTGGAAATACGAACATTAAGATTGCTGCTAAAAAAATTGCTACAATGGTAATTAATGAATCACCCATTTTTTATTCCTCCCCTTGCTTTTTGTTATTGCATAATATAAATAATTTCTAGTTTTTTATTTCCTCGTATTGTTTCAATCGAGTCTTCTCCATCGGTTAGTGTCTCACCACTTGTTGCAATTTCTATAAATTTTTCTTTGAATTGTTTGTTTTGATATTGCAATAAGTTTTTTCCATAGTATGTTACTTTGTAAGAACCATAATCTTTTACATAGGCTCCATTTGGAACCATATCTGCTTGAATTCGCTTTACCGTATCGGTATCTGGTTCTCCTACCCAAGGTGCTACTACTGTAATAATGTCTGCTCTATCATTGGTTTTTCCATAGTACAGTAAATTGTTATTTGATGTTAATATAGTAGCCTCATTTCCTATGTAGTCCATTATATTAACATTGGTTCCTAATTCCCCGTTTACAACAGATTGTACTTGCTCTAATCTTTCGGTTACTTCTTTATAAGTTTTTATTGCATCTTCCTTATTTTTGGCGTTACCACTATTTAAATTTTTAATGGTTTCATTCCAGTTTGCCATAAATCCTTCGGTATATAAATCATAACGCACGATTGGTTTTCCTGTATTATCAAATATGGTTACTGCATATTGTTCTTTGGCATAACGATGAATGGTTGGAAGCATGGTTTCAAAACTCACAATTCGGTCTTTTTTGGTATTATAGCTTTCTTCTGTTGCATAATCATAAAAGTTTGTTTTATCGGTTGCTGTAAAAACAATATCTGACACGGCTCTTGCTTGTCCTATAACAGAGAAAGTTAGTGTTATGGCAATTACAAATACTAATAAAGCAAAACCAAGTTTTAATGCATCAGCAGCATTCTCCATAACACTTTCCTCCTAATCTATTATTTTTTAGCACCGTTTTTTGTTGCAACAATATTGTTTACTAATCCATATTCATTATATTCTAGTACAACTTTATAGGTTGCTCCTGTATTCACTTTTGCACTTGCAGCAGACATTTCGTTTGTATTTAAAGCTTCTGGTGTTGCGGTAATTGCAGTACCATCAATTGAAATTGATACTAATTTTCCGTCTACATCTTGGTTAGCACTATTATTAGAAATAGCTTGTCTAATTAATGCTCTTACATTAGACCCAGAAACTCTTTCTCCTTCATAGTTTGTAAATGGTTGATTAAACATCAGTTTTTCATTTTCATCCATTTTCGATAGTGCTCCTCCAATACTATTTTGAGCTCCGTTAAATACCATCATTCCTACACCAATTAATAAAATACAAATTAAAATTGCTCCTGCAATCAGTAAAGCTTTTGATGCGTTCTCCATAATTTTTTCCTCCTTTGAATTTTGTTCATTTTTTATATTAAATTAGATTAATTTTTTAATCTAAAAGTTAATAACATATTTATTATGATTTTTTATAGTAATCCGTTTGCAAAATCCTCCTATTGTTCTCTTCTATACTTTCCATTTACATTTTATTCTTCGATTTGTTCAAATACCAATTTTGCAACTCGTTTTGTTTGGTTGTGATATTCTATGTTGGTACATTTGAATTGGATTAAATTGAAGTTTTTGATGAAACCTTCGGTTCCTACTTTTTGTATGGTTTCCATTTGATAGGTTTTTAATTCTTTTTCGTCTTGTAATTTTATTTCTACTTTTATGGAATTGGTTTCATTTGGTATGAAAAAACCTTTTTCATCTTGCTTAATTTCATGTTTCAAGTTATGATCGGTTGCTTTGTGAATTACGCTTGCTACTTCTGTTCCAAACACTTCTTTTTCTTTATATGTTTCGTATTCCAAGTTTGCTTTTTGGATGTTTGCTAAGTTTGCTTGGTTTTTGGTTAGTGCAACACAAATAATCAGTAATATACTTAATAACAAAATACTTAATATTAGAATGGTTTTCTTCACAAAAAGGCTTCCTTTCTCATTATACTATCTTTTTTCAAATTTATCAACTCTTATTTTTAAGTTTTTAGCATGTTTCAACTGCTGTTTTTGATGGTAAATCTTACCTGCTTTTATTCCAAGTTTTTTAGTACAATTCGATTAATTTTTCCAGTTTCATTATCATATGTCATTTCTGTACATTCAAAATGTAGAACTTCATCTATTCTTTGTCCTCCTTCATTCCTTGCTATGGTCGAATAATCTTTAATAAAATCATAGGTTTGTTCATCATTTAATTTATGTACGTAACGGTATTTTGCTGAAACTCCTGTTACCATAATTTGTAATTGTTCATTTTCCATTTTCTCATTATATTGTTTTGCTAAATTTCCCATGGAAACAATGTCTTGTACGGTAATATCTGACTTACCTCTATATTTTTCAAAATTGATATTAAATTCGGAGACATTTTTGGTTTCAATATTATCATCTACTGTTTTGGAAAATGTTCCCATCGCATGAAACATAAATACCATAAGAGTTAGTAGAAGAACACCAATTAGTATCTCTGCTGCTATGATTAACGCCTTTGATGCATTTTCCATTTAATACCTCCTTCGCATGTTTACTCAGTTACAATCCTTTCGGTAAAACAAATATAGTTTACTCTACCAGTTTCACGGTGATATCCGTATTTCTTTACAATCAAACACTTTTCGTTTAAACTCGGTAAAGTTCTCTGTGTTTTCCCTCATTTTTATATAATCTTCAATTGAATACGTATTTCCTTTTTGCAAATTTCCTACGGTTTCTTTTATTTCTAGTTTTACTTGCATTAGGTAATTTGGCTCATCGTATTCATCAGGACCATATTTTTGATTATTATCTAATACTTTATTAATAACAGAAATAACATCTACTCCACGTAATAATTTTCGGTTATACACTTCATATTGGTCATTAAATACTTTTAACTGCTTGGCTAACTCCTCCTTATTTTCGGTATCGAAGTATCCTCCCATTGTTCCAAAACTATACACTAATAGAGCAATAATTAGTATCGCTATTAAAACTCCTCCTGCCATTAGCAAGGCTTTTGATGCACTTTCCATTTTTTCTTCCCCCCTGCTATATTGATTTTGACATTGTATCAAATGCAGTTGTCATACTTAACATACCAATCACAACTAATGGTACAATTAGGTAACCTACAAATAAACATACCATAGGCGCAAATCCAATTAGTTTTCCAATTCTACCTTTTCTTGCAATTAGTCTTTCATTGGATTCTTTCCTTTTTTCTTGGTAATAGGCTCTTTCGGTATCTAGCTCATCAAACGCATCTTTAATTGGTATTTTTTCAACTGCTGCTTGTAAGCTTTCAATAATTCGAATCAGCTGAGTAAAAGATACATCATTTTTTAATTCTTCTAACGCTTCCCATGCTCCTGCTTCATAGTTGTTCACACATTTCGTAATTGGTTCTTTGAAGATATTGGCATATCTTTCTAGCCATTCTAATATAATTTCAACATTCACTCTCTCAATTTTCATTAACATTAAGATAATGGTCTGGAATTGCATTACTTCATCTTCCATATCTAGTTGTCTCATTTTAATTTGGAACATTAATACCCAAATTGGTGCCATATAGCCTAGGAACGCAAATACAAGAGATAATAACATTTCAAACCACTGGAAGTATTCCCCGTTGACCACTTTTAATTTGGTCATAATCGTTTCTGCATTGGTTGTAATTTCATCATCGGTTGCTGTTTCATAATATTTCGAATGCTTCATGGCATTTTCAACTTGTTTCTGGGTTGTATCCGTTTTCCCTTTAAACATATTTAGAAAATAGTTATGTGCTTCTGTTGTTCTCATCGCCTTTTTTTCATCGGATTCAGACATCTGTCCTAACAAGTTGTAATCACTTGTTGGCTGTTCATAAATGTACTTGATAGATATTCTATGTAATTGGTAAAATACAAAGATGGAAATGACGCAAGTTACTACTGCAAGTACAATACGATTTACATATAACCATTCAATTTTTGCTTTTGATGCTGCATCTTTTAGTAATCTTGTAATCTTTCTGTGGTCTTTGGTACCTCGTTTTGGCATAATAAAGTCAACTAGTTTTTTTACTAATTTATTTCGATACAATTTTGCTTGCCATGGGTTTTCTGTGTTTTTCATATTAGCATTAGTAGAAGAATTGTCTTTTACCTTTCGGATTAATACGTAACAAACAAATGTTAAGATTAACAATAGTGTCTGAACAATTAGTCCTCCCTTTCCATCGTAAAATTGACTCGTAAAACTAAATTGTGATACGGCCCAATTTTTAACGGGTTCAATAAATAACATTGGTACTGCCGCAATCACAGATAAACTTTGGAATACATAGTCTAATTTATCTCTTTTTAAAATTTCAATTTGCATTTCTTGCGTAATATTATTTAAATTCTTTAAATATAGTGATGCTCCATTTTGGTCTTTTCTATCACCAAATTCTCTTGTTAAGTACGAAATTCCTGCAAATTCTTTTAGATAACTATTTGGTGCAATATCATAATATTTTTCAAGTTCTGCTTCTGGATCATCCGATATTAGCACTTCATATATTTTATCGGCTTGTCTTGAAACTTCTAGTTCATCATCTTGTGATACTTGGTAAATGGCTTCTTCTACCATATTACATTCATGGTATGCATGCCTAATTTCTGAAAAGAAATCAATTTGTTGCTTTAGTAATTTGTTATCTATTTTATCTACCATTCCACCAATAATGGTTTCAATCATGAAAATTTCAAAAATTAGTAAAATGGACATTAGTAGTATATTATTTTTAGTAAACATAACAATAACAAAGGTTAATGGAATAATGATAAGTAGTGCGTTTGTTAAAATTTTAGCACTTTGCCTTCTTGTAATATATTCATCCTCAATATTAATAATTTCAAGTCTCCTTCTTAGTTTAATTAAATATCGTTTTATCCCTGGAATTTTAATATAGATCATATATAGTTTTTGGTATAGGATATCTGCCGAGAAGCTTTTTGTTTCTACTCCTGCTTTTAATGCCATTGCTTGTTTTACATCTGAATGGTTCATTCGTTTCATAATAATAACATATGCAATAATTACCATTAAAAATAGTCCTGCAACTCCTATTAATCCATAAAGCATAATATCATTTGACATTTTAACGTTTGCACCTCCTTACAGTATTGTTATTTTTTCATTCTTTCGGGTCGATGTGGGCATCGACCCCTACGGTTTTATGCCTTGATTCTTTTTGTTGCTCTTTTTGTTTTTGTACCCCAATTTTCTTCTACAAATTTGTCGAAGGCTTCTAGGTCGGTATCATCCATGTTTTCTCTCATTTCTTTGATGTTATGATCTGAAATTTTATTGGTTAATACATATTCTCCATCAATATATTCCATAATATTGACATATTTATATAATTGTCTATCGGTTACTTTTGTGAAGTAATGGGTAGCATTATCGAAAAATTTGTCCATTTTTCCTTCTAGAGTCTTTTCTTTTCTGTGGTCAAAATTATATTCATTTTTATCTTCTAGTGGAATACATTCGGTTACTCTTTCAATGTATCTTCTTCCTCTAAAGTCTTTTACTAAGTGAATGTCAAAATTTAATACTTGAATAACTTGCTCCTCTGCGGTTCTTTCATCATTAAATACGCCAGTTCTTAACATAGAGTTACGAAGTGCTGTTACTAAGTTTGGAAATGTTTTTGCGTGGTGCGTAAATAAGGTAAACTTTGATGCAACTTGGGCTGCTTGTATCATCCAAGATGCAACAGGGTCTGTTGCGACCTCACCAATGATGTTGACTGAACCGTCAGTCTTCTTTTGTACGTCTAGACCTTCTTGTCCAGAAATGGTTTCTGTTTCACGGAAGGTTAAGATGTTTCTGGTTGGATAGATTTTTCTTAGGTGTAACTCGAAAGCGGTTTCTTGAACCCTTATATTCATGGTTTCGTAAATATTTTCAATCATCCCCATAAGCATGGTAGTTTTACCACAACCTTGTTCTCCGGTAAGAGAGATAATTCTTGCTCCCTTTACAAGGAATTTCAATAAATCGATTGCTTGTTCTTTTCCTGGGAACACAATTAGTTGTTCTAAAGTGGCACGTTTTACGTCGAATTTTCTTACGAAAAACGCCCACGTCTCTGAGAAAGATGGTCTTACTACAACAACACGAGAACCGTCTTTCATTTCATTAATTTTATAACCATTGCTATCGGATAATTGTCCTGGGTTATTATATTTATAAATATTTTGACATACTCTTTTTAGTTCGCTTTCGGTTCCAAAAGAAAGGAAAGCTAAACGAATAGATTTACCTTGGAAGAAAATCCAAATACTATCACAAGCACGTGGTACTTTGTTTTCTAATACTTGGTCTAGATAATCTCCATCGGTTTGTGCAACTTGTGAAAGGAAAGATTCTGGAAGACCAGATACACCACCAGATACACCGTCTATGTTCATATCTCTTACTTCATCGATACTACTATATCCTTTATAATGTTGGTAAATTCTTTGTACCACTACATTTAATTTATCTGCAAAGGATAGTACCAATTGTTCTTTTTCAAAAATATCACTAATTTCTTCTCCTGTAATAACATAGCATGGTTTGGTTTCTCCTGATATGTATTTTAGAGTTGCTAAGTTATATTTCTTTATTATTTGTGTTAATGCTTCATAACCAAATTCTTTTTTGTACATTAGAATTAAAATATCAAACTTATCTTGATCGGTTAATAATGATGGAATATCAAATGGAATGGCTTTTGATATGTTAGTTTCATCAACTCCATATTCTTTCATTAGTAAGTCATAAATTAATTCTTTTACATATTTCTTATCATTAACATCTCCATAAGTACATCCTTTTAATGCTTTTTTTAATTCATACTTTTTCTTTTTTCTTCTTTTTAATTCTTCTTCCGAAAGACCTATATCGTACAAGTTTATCTTGGTAATTTCATCCAATCTTCTTTTTACGAATTCTGTCATTCTTTCCAAGGTATATGTTTTATCATTTTGTTCTATATCTTGTTCTACTTTTTGCTCTTTCTTTTTTGCAACTGACCTCATAAAAAGCATTCCTGCTCCTAATAGTACAATTACAATTAAGATAACATTTATTAGCATGTAAGGTCCTCCTCCTTTTTTTCTTAAGTTATATTCTCATTTGTAACTCTTGCAATTTGTATACAATTTTTTCTGCTGCCTGTTTTACTTCTTTTACAAAAGTAGCATTTCGATCGATTTCATTTACTCTTCGAATTTTCAAAAATAAGTCTGCTACATTTTCTTCACTTGCTGCTTCAAAATATAAGGTATTGTATGGAATCACCGAAATATTTTTTTTGATACCAGTATATCTTGAGATATTTTTCACACTGTATTTTGAAAAACTATCAAAACGTCCAATATTAAGTATGATTCCTTTTTGCTTTAGTGGACTATCTGCTTTACACATTAAATCATTAAAATCATTAATCATATTCATTTTTTGTTCTACATTCACAACTGTTACATCTGATATTTTTAATATATCTTTTGCTAAATCATCTTCTAATCCTTTATTTAAATCAACAAATACTAAATCATAAAACTTATTGGCATTGCTTACAATGTCTTTGTATTTTCCTTTTATTTTTAAGTATTCTTCTTTGGTTGGTCTATCTTCTATTTCTCGATATCCATATAACACTTCTAATCTATTTTTATAAATAACATGGGTATAATTTTGTATCGTTTCTGGGGTCATGCGATTGCTATATGCCATTTTAGCCAAACCCTCTATTCCATTATCAACTGCCATTCCTGGATTTTTAACTAGTTTTTTTAGCAATGCTTTATTCCTGTCTGCCGACCCAAAACATAGTTCCAAAGTATTGTCATTATATTTGGTTGATATCATTAAAATTTTATAATTATGTTCAATTGCCATACTAGTTGCAATTGCTGCAAGTGATAATGTTTGTCCTGTTTGTTTTTTAGTATTGCTCCAAAATGTTACGATTGGCATTGTATTACACTTCCTTTTCTAAAATTTTAAATGCTTTCTTTAGCTCTGGTTCTTCGCTTTTTTCTACAATATCTGCTGCAATATAATATAGTCCGTCTCTAAATAAACTACTTAATTTTCGTATTCCAATTTTTTCTACTCTTTGGTTTTCAAAAATAATGTTTTGGTCTCCATTATCAAATGGAATATATACTCGAAATTCTTCATTCCATATCGCCTTTGTTCCTAGTGAAACATAATTTAGATAATCATCTTCTTCTTTTAAAATATCTTTTGAGTATAAGATTTTAGTTAATTCCACCGGTTCTTTAAAATCATTAATAATTTCAAGTCCTCTTTTTAAGGAATATAAATCAAAGGATGTAACAAAATAATTTCGTTTTGCTTTTTTCATATCAAATTTTTCAAAATTTTCATTACTATCAATATCGATGAAACAATAATCATATTCTAATTCTTTGTCTTCTGGAACGCATAAATATTTTTTAATTTCCTCAAAATTACAAAAGCCTACCGAAACATCAATACCTTCAAACTCTGTTACATATGCTTTTGTTGGATTAATGACTGGTACAATATATTTCGCTTTTTGTGTAACAGTATTATCAATGACAAGTACTTTTTTTCCTGCTGTTACAAGTACTTTTGCTACATATATAATTAAATCTGTTTTATCATAGCTTCCAATAAAACCTATCTTTTCCATGTCTTATTTATCCTTCCTTTTATATTCCCGCATTTAGAGAATCCATATATTCTTTTCTTGCTTCTTTTGATCTTGTGATTTCTTGTTCCATGTTTGTTTCTAAGTTTGATCTAGCATCTTCACCAACCGCATTAAGTTGTGAATTAATGTCTTGTTCTCTTCTTACCATTAAACTAGAATATCTTGCTGCTAATTCTTGCCTTGCTTCTGCAACAATATTTGGATCAGAATTCATTAAATTGATTACTTCTGCTCTTGGAACAAAAGTTGGTGTTGCATTTGCTTGGATTCCTGGTTCTACGTAAGTGGTTGCATACAATTTAGAACCTGGCATCATATAAGCTTCTACAATCGCATTACTCATAACTAGACTTTCTTGCTCGTACATATCAATCCAAATGGTATCTTCTGTAATTTGTTTAATACGTTTTTTAGAAGCGACAATATAGTCTTGTCCATTTGGTAGT
The DNA here is from genome assembly GCA_948436025.1 of uncultured Clostridium sp. GTDB lineage: Bacteria > Bacillota > Clostridia > TANB77 > CAG-508 > RGIG8482. The sequence goes on from CAOJHH010000022.1 coordinate 14,303, forward strand.
GTTAAACGAATATCAATATAACTATCTTGTTCTAAGTATTGTGGTAGTACAATCATATTGTATTGTTGTTCTCTTAAATCTGCTGTTACTTTTGCATCGGATTCTTGTATCATCGCTTTTGATAAAACAAGTCCTTTTGTTAAATCTAATTTTGCAATAGTATTTTCAGTAATATCTTCTAATGTAACGTAGTCTGTTGGGATAACATCTTTTAGTGCACTTACTTGTACAAGATCGTCTAATGTAATATTAGTTCCCGATTTAATATCGTTCTTCAAAACATATGCTTGCCTTGTATTAGCTTGCGCTGTATCTATTTGTTTTTTATAATTGGTTGCTTGCATAAAGAAAAATGCAATTCCTACACATCCTATTAGTAGCCCTACGATAATTCCTACTAACATTGAATTTCTTGCTTTTTTTTGCATTGGATTTGTTGCCATTTTAAATTCCTCCTTACATGGTTATGACAAAATAACACTATTTCTTTTATTTTATAACAATTTATCTTGAAACACAACAATTTTAAAGTAGTTGTCATGTAAAAATCATGCAGTTGTAATATTTTTGTAATATTACTTTTTTCACACATCCGTAACTGTTTTTTTAATTTTTTCTGTACCTTTTTTATTGTGTGGTTATATATTTACATATCGCTTCTGCTACTCCATCGTGGTCATTATCTTTTACAATAACATCTCCTATTTGATTGGCAGAGAGCATGGAATTTCCCATAGCAATTCCAAGTCCTGCTTTTTCTACCATTTCTTTATCATTTGCATTATCCCCAATTGCTACCACTTCTTCTGGTTTTATCTTTAGCTTTTGAATTAAATTTTCAATGGCAGACCATTTATTGGTGTTCTTTTTTGCGATTTCCGTATAGTAATATTCTACTGGAACTTCTTCGGTACCATCTTTTATGATTTTTCTTGACATATGCTCTACTTCTAAAACATCAATTTTGGGTATTAATTTTAATTTTTTTATAATACTATCAAAAATGATTTTATCATTATCACAAATGGTCATTTTTAAAATTGGTAAATCTTCTTTTTCCTGAATATATTCATAAAGATGTGGTATTATATTAATGTTTGTTCTTTTTTCCATTGGTTTTTTACTATTTTCTTTATCGTAAAAAAGAGTATTATAATTTAACGATTTTGTTAATACTTCGTTCATGGTGTACAAATTATAATAAATGCTATTTTCTTCACAAATTTTCATAATATTTAATACTTTTTCTTTTTCCATAAACGCATCGTATAAAACTTCTTCATTTTGTAAATCATAAATTAAAGTGCCATTGCCACAAATTGTATAACGATTTGCACAAATTTCATTTGCAATACTTTTTACCGCTTGTGGCATTCTTCCGAGAAGCAATTACAACATAAATACCTTGGTTTATCGCTTTTTTTATTGCCTCTTTGTTTTTAAAACTTATTTCACCATAAGAATTTAACAAAGTTCCATCTAAATCAATGGCAATTAATTTGTACATGCTTTTCCCCTTCTTTCGTAGTTTTTCAATTTATTATACAAAAAAAAATCAAACTTTACAACAAAAAACACAATATTTTCACACATTTTACATATGAAATAATTTCCAGTTTATTTTTGTATTTATTGCACATTCTATATATCGAAGAAGCAAGAATGTTTTTTCAAAAATGTAAAATATTTTGCAGGAGGTGAAATAACGATGGCATCAAACAATAGTAATATAAAAGCTGTTCCAGAAGCTATGAACGCTTTAGAAAAATTCAAATATGAAGTAGCTAGCGAAGTAGGTGTTACTTTAAAAGATGGTTACAACGGAAATATTTCAGCTAAAGACGCTGGAAAAATCGGTGGTAACATGGTAAGAAAAATGATTCAACAAGCTGAAAACAACATGATTGGTAGATAGTTTTTATTAAACTAGATTATCATAAATGAAGGTAGGAATGTATTTTTTGTTTTTTTACGTAGTAATACATAAAAAGGCAGGAAATGTATTCCTGCCTTTTTTATCACAACTGACGTTGTTCTTTTTGTCTTTCTCTTAATTCGTATCCTATTTCAATTCCTTTATTAATTTCTTCTAATGACATAGGCGCTCTTGATTTATAATTGATTAGTACTGATTTGTCTCTTTCTTCTTCACTCCTGTAATATGTTCTCCTTGTAAATTCTTCTTTTAATCTTCTTACATATTCATCCAAATTAACTTGTATTAATTCTCTTGCTGCTATAAGTTTCATTCTTTTTAATATATTTTCATATGTAATTTGTTCATTTTCATATCCTTTTTCAAGGACAAAATCTCCTCCACCTAATCTACAAGCACCTATTCCTAAATTATTTTTATCATCAAAAAATTTTATAAGCATTGCAATCATACTTGAATTTATTACACTTTTCTCTTCTCCGTGAAAATTCTTTAAAATGATATACTGGTTCAGGTATCCACGTCCCCCATTCTTTCTCTTCTACTCCAACACATCTTGCTTGATATAAATATGGTGTAACATATAATTCTCGTTTATCTTTCTCGTCTTTAAAATACTGCATTGGCACAACTACATTCTGTTTATTATTTTTACCTAATGCCTTTAAATTTTCATATTCTTTTCTTACTACACCAAATTCTGTTGCAGGTTGTCCTAGTAGCATTGTATACTTTCTGTCTCCTACACTTAATACATAAACAAGCTGTGTATCTCCATAATTTATAAATTGTAATCTTTTATCCTTGCCTTGAAATTCTGGTATATTACTGCTATTTGCCACTTCTATTAAAAAATTTCTAATATCCATAAATTCATTTATTTTACTTTCTAAATCACTATATTCAGATGATACTTTCATATATTCATATCCAGAACTTGGTATTCCTAATGCTTCTTCAACTGGTTCCATTTGTTCCTCCTATTCACGTATATTATACTATATATGAATAGAAGGAACAAGCCTTTTTAGTAATTTTCTATACAGTTTTCTGTATGTTTTTATGAACAATTTTGTTTAGTTTGCTTTTATGGTGTGATAAATTACATATATCATACATAAAAGGGCAGGAACTATGTTCCTACCTTTTTATTATACCTTTATTCTGGTTCTACAATACCATAATTTTTTGAATTTTTTAGTTTAAATACAACATTTACTTTATTTGTATCAATGTTAATGAACGTATAGAAAATGTCTTGTGGTTTTTCTTGTAGTTTTAAAATGGCATCTTCTACTGCCATTGGTTTTGCTTCGTAGTAAATGGTTTTTATAATTTCTTCTTCTACTTCGTGTTTGTCATTCATGTATAGAATTTCTTTTTGTTTGATAGAATCTTCTTTATTCATTTTATCTTTTTTCGTTTTGGTTTTTCTAATTTGTCCTTCTAAAATGTCAATGTCTTTGTCTATAGCAGCATATAGGTCTTTATGCGAGGTCACTGCTTTGTAGGTATCTCCATTGGCTAATAGTAATAGTTCTGCAATTTGTTCGTTTTTTTCGCATTTGATGGTTGCTGTTACTTCCATATCCTCTCCAAAATATTTTACAAGTCTTTCTACTTTTTTGGTCACATAGTCTTTTATGGCTTCTGTTGCGGTTAAATCTTTTCCTGTTATTTTGATATTCATAACAATCTCTTCCTTTCTTTATTTCGTATGTTCTTTTGTTTATGGTTTGATTATATACTACATTTTTAATTTTTGCAACAGGTTTTCAATTGATTTTAAAAAGGGCGAACACAAGGCTCGCCACTACAAGAATTCTTCTAATTTGTAGTCTTTTTCTAGTTTTTCGTTTAAATAGATTTTTGCTATTAATTCTAACTCTTTTATGCAGTTTTCGCTGATTTGGAAAGAAAATAGTTTTTTGGGTGGTGCTAGTACAATGTAGGAAATAGCATCTTTGGTAGCTCCGTGATATTTGCATGACACTTTTATCGAATTTTGCGTGGATGCCACATTTTAGTCCACTATCTCGAAAGCTAAAGTATAGTAAATCTTCCTTACTGCCGGCATTCTTTACAAGAAGAAACATGTGGTGTAAAACCTAAAATGCATAAAAGCCTTATTTTAAAAATTGCTAATACAAAATCCATATTTTTATCGGTTTCGGATAAGGTATAGAGTGTGTTTAAATATAATTGCAAAATTTTGTAGCTATTTTCATTTTCATTGGTTACATCACAAATGATTTTAGTAATATGGCTTGCATATTTTAATTTATCGAAATCGGTTCTTAAATGGTAAAACATTTCGATGGTTTCACAAGAATTTACGTGATAAGTACTGGCTCCTTGGTATAACATATATTCTCCAAAGCATAAAAACTGGCTACCAGCAAGAAGTGCACTTTTTGCTCTTCTTGCTCCTTTGGCAGCACAGCTTATTTTTCCAAGACCCGGTGTTAACATCGTTAACATCTTGTCATAGTCTCCCATATTACTTTCTCGTATTACAATTCCATTTGTTTTGAATGTTCCCATTTTTTTCTTCACCATTTACATTGTCTATGTTTTTTTCCATATTTTCTACTTCAACTAATTCTAGGAATGTATTGATGTCACCTGTATTTTTAAATGTGTTCCATGCAATTTGTTTGATCACACCTATCATCTCCTTTTTTGTTTTTTATCTTTTGTATTTTTTTTAATTTTATACGTTGAATCAGTTTAATTTTTAAAACCTCCAGTCGCCTTCGGCGACAGCTCCCTTAGGTAAAGGGACCTTTTTATAGGCATTTTATAACACTATTTGCATTTGAATGCTTATGCTTTTTTCATTTTTTTAATTAAATTTGAATCTTTTTACGATTGTGTCTTTGTCTTGCCAGTCTTCGCTTACTTTTACCCATGTTTTTAAGTTGACTTTTGTTTCTAGCATTTTTTCTAAATCTTGTCTTGCATAGGTTCCAATTCGTTTTAGCATGTTTCCGTTTTTTCCAATAATTATCCCTTTATGGGATTTTCTTAGGCAGTAAATTGTTGCTTCTATATCATATAACTCTTCTTTATTTTTGGTGCTTCTTAAATTCATTTTTTCCACTTCAACATATAGCCCATGTGGTACTTCATCATCTAATAATTTTAACGCTTTTTCACGAATGACTTCTTCTACTAGTTGTCTCATAGTTTGGTCTGTATATTCGTCTATATCATAATAAGCAGGTCCTGGTTTTAATAATTTCTCTATTTCAATTAATACATCTTCTGTTTTATCTTTCTTTATAGCAGAAATTGGTATAACTGCTTGAAAATCATATTCCTTGCGGTAGGTTTCAATTAGATTTAATAGTGTTTCTCTTTTTACTAAATCTATTTTATTGATTATTAGAATGGTTTTCTTTCCCGCTTCTTTTATTTTTTCTAGAATAATTCTGTCACCTTTTCCAATATCTTCACTGGTAGCTTCTATTAGAAATAATACCGCATCTACATCTCCCACACTACCAAAAGCGGTTTCAATCATTGTATTTCCTAATTTCGTTTTTGGTTTATGAATTCCTGGGGTATCAATAAAAATAATTTGCGAATGCTCCCTATTCACAATGGCACGAATTGCCGTTCTTGTGGTTTGTGGTTTATTGGTCATGATTGCTACTTTTTCTCCCACTAACGAATTAATGAGTGTTGATTTTCCAACATTAGTCCTTCCTATAATGGCTACAAAACCAGATTTAAATTCTTCCATTTGTTTCTTCCTTTACTTTGTATAAATGTTGTTTATTTTTAGCAATGCTCTTTTTTATTATAACTATTTTAATTTGCTAAATTTGTCTTGATTGGTCGATAATTTTTATATTTTTTTCTTCCTTTTTTACTTGACAAATCTGTTTTCTTTCGTTAAGAATCCCCAGTCACGCTCCCGCGTGACTGGGGATTCTTCCATTCCTATTCAATCACAACATTAGCGTCAATTGGACATATTTGAATAAAGGTATTTCCGTCATTTACCTTAATCTCATTTCCTTCTAAATCTTTATAAATGGTCTTTTCGGTTCTTGCGGATTTACTACATACAATTTCAATCGCTTTTCCGTTTGTAATGTAATATCCTTTTTTATCTCCAATATTCTTTAAGCCTTGTCTTCCCTTGTTTTCTTTGTCTGGCAAGTTATAGTTTTCTGCAAAGGTTATGATAATATTTTTAGTGGTAATATCTTGTTTGGTATTCCAATCGGTTTGTTTTACATTTCTTGCATAACGAGTATATCGTTTCGTTTCTACATCATAGGTATAGCTTACGACTTGAAGATTACTATATGGAATCACAATATGGCTTGCTTCTACTCCTGTTTCTAGTTCTACCTCATCTACTTGGTAGTTTAGTACACTTTTTGCATTCGATTGTGTTCGGTAGCCTTTTTCTCCTGCTATTTTTAGAATATTTTGCATGCTAGTAACTGCATTATGTGGTGCTTTTTTATCTTTTACTCTCCAGAAATCTTTTGAACTTTCTACTAGTCCATTAATATTGTTTACTTTTAAGGTTTTAATATCTGCTTCTGCTTGTGGACTCCAACCATAATGAACATAGATGGCATCATTTTCTAAGGCATAGTCTAAAAAGTAATGTCTTGAACTACGGATTGGTCCAATTTTATCTAAACTCACTCCTTTGAAAATTTCCATTAATCTGGTTTCTCCACCTTCTACAATGATTTCATACACAACATAGGCATCATTTAAACCAGCTTGTGGCCATGCTCCTTTGTGGTTATCTATCATAACCGCTACTGGACGATTATTACCACGGTAAATTTGTGGTGTTTTTTCCTCTTTTACTGGCTCTTGTGGTACCTCTTCCATTCCAATTTCATTGGTTGGTTCTTTTGATTGGTTATCTCCTACTACTTTCATTGCTAGTAATACACCTGCTATGATTACTAATATGACTAGTATTACGACTAATGCAATAATTCCTTTTTTTCCCATTTTCTTTTTTCTCCTCTATATTACTTATTTTAATTTATTCTAACTTTATAGCCATTCTTTGTAAGTGGCTTTGCCACTTACTTAAGTCATTTATTGTCTAATTTGAAAATTTTGAAAAATTTCTGAAATGGAGGCTAGTGAATTTATGTGTAAATATAAAATTGCTAATCCATATAATAAAATGACTACTAAAACGCCTACACATGCCCCTATGATAATTTCTGCTTTGGTTCGTTTGTTTGTTTGATAACGGTTAATGGCAACCAAAAGTGCTAGTACCAATGCTAGTGTAAAAATAACTACATTTCTTGTGGTGAGCCATACAATGGTAAGTGCTGCAAACGCAACTGCTGTTTGACCACTTGGCATAAAATTTTCTTTGACAAATTTATGTTTTTTCGTGGCTGCTGCTTTTAGCGTAACAATGACAATAACCGTTAATAATACTGCTACAAATGCTAAGTGGATTGGTGAATTTACAACCTCGTCTACCATTCTTAATCCAATGGTACTAATTTTTTGAAAAAATAAAAAATATGCTACAATAATGGCATTAATGGCTGCTATGACAACCGCTCCTGCTCCTACATCTTTTGCAATTTTCGCTTTTGGATGATAAAGGTCTGTATATAAATCTACTACAGTTTCAACCGCAGTATTAAACATCTCTGCAACAATAATTAATACTACCGTAAACATTAAACATAAAAATTCTGCTCTTGATAAGTCAAAAAACAAACTTATTAGCATGACTGCTACTGCAATTAGTAATTGCTTTTTGATGTTGCTTTGTGTGGTAATGGCATAAATAATACCATCTAATGCATTTTGACAGGCATCTAAAAAATTACCATTTTTCATTTTATGCTCTTCTTCTTTTTTCATACTACCACCTATCTTAGTTTCTTGTTATTTTTAAATCTTGCAATATTTTTTCCTCTTTTGGTCGCATTTGTAATTTGTCTTTTTCTTCAATGTGGTCATATCCCATTAGGTGATAAAATCCATGAACTAGCATGTAAGCTAGTTCTCTTTCAAAACTGTGTTCATATTCCTTCGCCTGTTCTTCTACTCTTGGAATGGAAATAACAATATCTCCTAATACCTCATGGACAGTATGGTTTGTTTGTTTTTGGATTTCTTGTACTTCTTTTTTTTCGAACATCGGAAAGGATAAGACATCGGTTTCTTTATCAATGTTTCGGTATTGTTGGTTTAAGGTTCGAATGTTTTTGGGGGTTGTTAGGGTAATAGCAATATATAGGTTTGCCTGTAATAACTGTTCCTCAGCAAAACATCGGTTAATTACCATTTGTATTAATTCTTCATATTCTTTTTTGGGTTCTATTCCTTCATATTCGATTTGTACAATTTCATTCATACTCTTTCAATCCTCTATTTTTTCCTTAAGAACCCCCAGTCGCCTATCGGCGACAGCCCCCTTAAGTAAAGGGGCCTTTGTATCGTGCTATTTCTTCGAAGTATGGAAGAGTTCTATTTTGATTTTTTACTTACGCTACGACTGTTTTTTTCTTGGTTGTTTTTTGTGGCAAGGTTTTGTAGGAATTTTTGATATTCCTCATAACACCTAGTTCTACTAGTTTTTGTTTGTAGAACTGGATGATTTTAGCGTATTTTTCTGGTTTTGTTTCGACTGCTTTTAAGTCATTTCGAACAAATAGAATTTCTATCTGCTTTGCATATTCTACTGGACCCGTTTCTTTTAATTTGGTTATTTCTTTATAGTTTTCCCAGAATTTTTTGTATTCTTCTCTTTGTTTTGGTTTGTCCCAATAAATTTTGGTTGATAATAATCGAATATTATAGTCTTCAATTAAGGTAATTAACATTTCATAAGCACGATTTTTCTTCTTTTCAATGGTAGCATTTACAATTAATGCTCTTGTATCTTTTAATAGTTTAATATAACATTGTTCTGCTACAATCAGTGGCAAACTGTGGGTAAATAACGTTCTACTAATTCCTAATAAAATTAGCTTCTTTTCAATTACATCTCTTCCATCTAATTTACCTGCTAAAAAGGTGCTAAATTTATCATACTGCGCTAAAATATTTTGGTAAGTATCTTGTGGCTCTGTTCTCATTTTAATTGGTAATATGGTTACAATATATTCCTCTAAGGTTTGGAAGATTTTTTCATAAATTTCATTTTTTCTTTCTTTCGTCGCTACATGATCTGCTAATTGAATGGAATAATTTTTTAATATTCCTTTATAAAGTGCCTCCATTTTACTTACATAAAATACTTCATAGCGTTTTAGTAATTTTTCTCTATTTTGTGCCCCAAGGGTTTGATAATCTAATTCTAACAAATATTTTTGTTTGCGATATTTATATTCAATATATTGCGTTTCTTTTAAATGAACAACTGTATAATATTTTGATAGTGCATTTCTTTCAAATAACGTTGCTGTATCATTTTTTACCTTGTGGTAAATTGAATCCATAACATATTTATCAATCGACTCTAGATAAAGAGCAAACATATCTTCATATTTTTTAAAGTTTACTTCTTTTTGATTGGTTTCATCATGATTATTTTCATTGGTATAATTCTCAAATGCTTTTAGCATATTGTTTCTTTTTGCGTATATTAATAATCCATTAATTCCTACTTTGGTTGGAATTAGTAATTTTGTAATAGTTCCTGTTATCTTTCCAAAGAAAGTTTTATCTTGTTCTAATACTCGTAATCCTCGTTCTGTCATGTTTCATCATCCTTTCACAACAATATTTTTTCGTTTGTGCCTATATTTTCAATTACTTCATAAATGAGTTCAACTTCTAGTTCATTTCCTTCACGTTTTACATTTACTTTTGTATCAACAGTTTTTTCTTCATCTGGTATTTGTTTTTTTAATTCCTCCTCTAGTTTTTGAATTAACATTTGCTTTGCCGCATCTTCCGTATAGGTTACAGGCTTTTTCTCTAATTCTTTATAGGTTGTTTTTACAAATTCTATAGGGAAATAGAAGTTTGAAAATAATTTTAATTTTTTGCTCTCATTTATTGTATCATAATTTTGAAAATATGGAACCCCTTTCGGAAAATTTATTTCAAAATTATGAATCTTAATTCCGTAGTTGATTTTTTCTTTTCCAGTTTCAGTCTGTTTGGTTCCCATTAGACCCATTTTTTCTTTTGCTGAATACCAAACTCTTGCTTCAATCTCGGCTTTGGCGTGTACGTATCTTGTACCTGTATATTTTCCCTCTATCCAGCCTCCTACTAAGGTATTACCGTTTTGTTACAATATCCCCCACTTTTACTAGGGCAGTACCGTTTTGCACATTAATTTTTGTAATTCTTCCTTCTTTTTTTGAAACAATACTACAATATTCGTTTTCATCAATGATATCTGGTTTTTTATCGGCTTCTACTACTTCTACAATCATGTTGGTACCAATCGATTTAATTCCAATCCATGCAATGTCATCTCTTTCTAGTCGCATTTTACTAATGATTTCTTTTGTTTTTACACTGTTTTTTAATTTTCCTAAAACTAATCCGTATTCATTTAATTGTTCTAATAATTCCTCGGTTGGTATGGTATTGTTTCCTATAATTTCAATATTCCACACGAAGTTAGAAACTCCAAAAATAACCAAAAAAAGGGTTAGTAATAATCCTATAAATAGTTTTCTTTTTTGGTAACGATGTAGTAAAAAAGGAAGTCCCTTTTTCTTTTGGATTTTCACTTGGCACTTGGTTACTTTTGCCACTTGTCTTATTTTTTTAAAATCTTTTATGGCAATATTGGTAAATAAAAAACTCGATTTTTTTCGTTTCATATTCCATAAAAAGATTTGTTTTCCTCGGCAAATATTAATAAATCTTTCTATAAAATATCCTTCTACACTAATGGTTGCATAGCCAAATAGATAATACATCATGATTTTAAAAAACATTGGTCCTTCTCCTTTCTTTATTCGTCTGTAATACTTTCAAAATCGATACTATCCATCTTGCCAAATACCATAATGTCATCCCCTGTCATTTCTTTTAACCTTAAGTTAAATCCATTTATATTGACTGCACCAATATGGGTATTGATTTTAATATAATAATCTTCATACTCTAAAATCGATTTATAATTTTCAATTAAAACCTCTTCAAAGCCCACCACAGTTATTTTGGGAGTATCCGATACCACTTCTTTCGGAAGCTCTAAAAATTTCTGAAACCTACTTTCTTTTCGTTTTCTTCTCTCCATTGTCTCCTCCTAGCTTTCTATCTCCATTTTACCTCACAAACTCATCTAACGATTTAAACTCATACCCCATATTTTTTACTTCTTTAATGACACTATCTAATATATTGGTATTATCTTTGGAATTTCCATGTAGTAAAATAACGGCTCCAGGATGGATGTTGTCTAATATTTTCTTTTTTGCATATTCTTCTCTTCCTTGTTTGTTTTCGTCCCAGTCATCATAGGCTAGGCTCCACATAACACTCGTGTATCCTAAGTTATTGGTAAGATTAAGTGTTCTTTCACTAAATTCTCCTTTGGGTGGTCTTATGTATTTCATTTCATAACCAAATTTTTGGTATACCGCAGTATGTAAATTCATTACTTCTGTTTTTACTTTTTCATCTTCTAAATCTGGCATAGACTTGTGATTTACGGTGTGTATTTAAGCTATACGGATGACGCTTTTTTTTGTATTACTTGCTATGATTA
>CAOJHH010000023.1 GCA_948436025.1 uncultured Clostridium sp.
ACTATGTTTATTATGCCTAGATTATTCCTTGTATTACTCTGTTTGTTCTTTCTTTCCATTTCTTCTTTTGCTCCTTTTCTTTTTTCCTATTATATCGATACCGTTTTTATATAGCAAGAAAATGGAGACTTTTTTGATATTATCTTTTTACATAATCGTTTTTCAATATAATAGGCAACCTAAAATTGGTTGCCTTACTTTCTTTTTTAAAATACAATTACATCCATTTCATCTGTAAAATTTGCATTTCCATATGGATATATTAGATATAACTTGTTGTCTGGTCCTAATATATAATTATCGGTATTTTCTAATTTATATATATTGTTATTCAAATCTCTTGTATACACATTATACCCTAAATGTTTAAGCACTTCTGCCTCTTCATTTGCTAACTTTACTTGTGCAATTATCATATTCTCTACTGTTTCCCTATTTAGTCCCTTAATCTCTAAAATTTGATTTAAGCGAATTTCCTCATTTGTGCTCAAATTGTAATTATATGTTTGGATAATTACTCTTTGTGGATTATTTCCTTCCTTTAAATTAGAACGAATGACAAGTGATAAAATATTAGTATTTACATATGCCATATAATCAATACTATAAATTGTATTTTGTGTTGCATTCTTCATAATATCATTTGCTTTATCTACAAACAAGGTTTGAATTTTTTTATTAAACTGTTCTACAGAAGTATTATTGGTAATATTAATAATTGGAACATGTAAATCAATATCATAACGATTTTCTACCACTCTTTTAGTTTCTACTATTGTATAAATAATATCTTTGCTTCCATCCTTTTTGGTAACTCCTAATGTATCTACCTGGCTATTTTGATAATCCAATCGATTTTCAAATTGTGTTTTAAATTTTTCCGCTAGATTTTTATTTTCTTCTTCCATTCCAATTGGATCTGGCATTGGATTGGTTGGCTCTGGTGTATTACCTGCAAACTGCACATATAACGCCATTACTACAGCAAATACGCATACTATGCTAATCAATATAAAACAAAACGTTCGTAAACTAATCTTCATTTTTCTTCATCCCTTGTACTCTATTTAGGTTTTTTTAAGGACTACCTATAAACCTATTTTTCCTTTATGCATTATATCATCTTTTCTACTAAAATGTAAACAAATTCTTGAATAAAACTTGACTTTTTCCTTAATTTGTATTAGAATAAGTAAGCATTCTGTGTTAGAAAGTGATGTATAAACTTCTCCCCGGTAGTTTATAGAGCATTTCTAACCAAAAGAAAATGATAGAAATTTAAGAATGGAGGGTATTTATTACCATGAATAATACAACATACAGTATCAAAAAAGAAGAAATTGAAAGAAAATGGTATATCATCGATGCACAAGGTAAACCTTTAGGTAGAGTTGCAACTGAAGCTGCTAAACTATTAAGAGGAAAACACAAACCAACCTATACACCAAATATGGATGCTGGTGATCATGTCATTATTTTAAATTGTTCAAAAGTGATTTTAACTGGTCACAAATTAGACCAAAAAGTTTACAGACATCATTCTGGTTACATAGGAGGAATGAAAGAAATTGTGGCAAGAGACTTACTTGCAAAAAACCCAGAAAAAGCCATGATGCATGCTGTAAAAGGAATGTTACCACATAATAGTTTAGGTAGACAAATGGTGAAAAAATTAAGATTATATGCTGGTGATGTACATGAAAACGAAGCACAAAAACCAGAAAAATGGGAATTCTAGAAAGGTTAAGGAGGAAAATGAAATGCCTAAAGCAAAAAAAGAAAAAATGATGTTCTATGGTACTGGTAGAAGAAAAAGTTCAATTGCAAGAGTTCGCTTAGTAGAAGGAACAGGAGTAATTACTATAAATGGTAGAAATATTGATGAATATTTTGGTTTAGAAACTTTAAAAGTAATTGTAAGACAACCATTAACCGTTACCAATACACTTGCAAAATACGATGTTGTTTGTACCGTAACTGGTGGAGGATATACCGGTCAAGCAGGAGCAATCCGTCATGGTATTGCAAGAGCATTAAATGAAGCAAATAGTGAATTTAGACCAGATTTAAAAACAAACGGATTCTTAACAAGAGATCCTCGTATGAAAGAAAGAAAGAAATACGGTCTTAAAAAAGCTCGTCGTGCTCCACAATTTAGTAAAAGATAAAAAAGTACGAGACGCATCGCGTCTCACTTTTTTATTAACTCGCAAAAAAAAACGGACCTTCGTTCCGTTTTTTTCTTTTTTATGCATTTTTAGCCATATCTGCAATTTTAGTAAATGCGGTAGGATCTGTTACTGCAATTTCTGCAAGCATTTTACGATTGATAGTTACATTTGCTTTTTTTAATCCTGCAATTAGTTTACTATAAGTTAATCCATTCATTCTTGCTGCTGCATTAATTCTAGTAATCCATAATTTTCGAAAATCACTTTTCTTATCTTTTCTTCCTACATAGGCATACATTCCTGATTTCATAACCGCTTGTTTTGCCATCCTAAAACGATAATGTTTTGCTCCATAATATCCTTTTGCTTGTTTCATTATTTTTTTATGTTTTTTACGTGTAATAATTGCACTCTTTACTCTTGCCATTTCTTTTTCACCTTCCTATTCTTGTTTTTTCATTTTAGTTACCATATGGTAATAATTTCTTAATTCCTGCCTCTACTGTTTTATCAGCATACGCACTTTCTCTTCTAGACATTTTTTGTCTTGATGTTTTTGTTGCTAATCTGTGTCTTGAATTAGCATGTGTTCTTTTTACTTTTCCTGTCGCGGTATGAGAATATCTTTTCTTTGCCGCTTTATTGGTTTTTAATTTTGGCATAATCTTCAAACTCCCTTCTTTTTTTGATACTCTATTATTTTTCAGCTTTTTTAGCTAATATAATAAACATATTTTTACCTTCTAATACTGGTCTCTTTTCCGAAACTGCAATATCGGATAATTCTTCTATGAATTGATTTAAAATCGTCTCCCCTTGCTTTACATAGTTTAATTCCCTTCCTCGAAAACGAACTGTAATTTTTACTTTGCATCCATCTTCTAAGAATTTTCGTGCATTTTTTGCTTTGAAATTAAAATCATGTTCTTCTGTATTTGGTGTAATACGAAGTTCTTTTAATTCATATACTTTTTGCTTTTTCTTTGCCTCTTTTTCTTTTTTTGATTGCTCAAATTTATACTTTCCATAGTTCATAATTTTACAAACTGGTGGATTTCCATTTGGAGCCACTAACACTAAGTCTAAATTTTTCTCATAGGCAATATTCAAAGCTTCTTTTGTATCCATAATGCCTCGTTTTTGTCCCTCGTCATCAATTAATTGTACTTGTTTGTGACGAATTTGTTCATTAATTGGTAATTCTTGTTTGATTGAAAACACCTCCAAAAAAATAAGATTGACTTTGTTAAAAGCCAATCCACCATTCTCCTATTATCTTTTGTAAGATAATAGCATAAATACTTATTTTATAACCTTTCTCCTTAACTTAGATAAGGTGAGAAGTGGATTTCTTCTTCTTTTAACTTAAATAAGTATACACCTTTCCCCCCCCTGTTGTCAAGCAATTTATCATTTTTTCTTACTAAATTTTACAACTTAACCCCCTGTGCTTTTTTGATTTTCTTAAACTTCTACTAGAATGATGTCATCTCCTATACAACGAATATCCTTCCACGGAATCACAATATCATTATTTCCCGAAAACATACTAAGTAATTTGTTGCTTCCGTGGCACAATAATAGAAGTAATCATCCCACTTTCTAAATCTGCTGTTACATCTTGCACAAACCCGAAGCCTACGTCCATCCTTTATATTCACAACTTCCTTATGCTTAAAATCTAACCCCTTTTGCCCCATATTCATCACCTCTTGTTTATACATATTCAAGATTAGATTAATGTATGTTTTACGTAGTGTTTTTTTATTTATTATTTTCATTTAACATTTTCACCATTTTATCAAAATCACTTTCTAATTGCTTCATTTCCCTTTCTCTATATATTTCAAATTCTCTTTGCGCCTTTTCTACTGCTTCTTTATGTGATATTTTTCCATTATCCTCTAATAACTTTCTTTTATTTTGTACTATTTGATTATCTAATTCATTTACCCAATCATTCATTGTCATTTCTCTTTGTTCTAAAGCTTGCAATTCTGCAAAATCTAAAAATTGTGATACTAATAAATTTAATCGTTGTAATTCTATCTCTGATAAATAATTTTTTGCTATTTTTACATCATCAATGGTTATATAATCTCCTTTAAAATTAGTCATTCCTACAAATGGCTTTTTATTATCTACTCTCTCATATATAACTTCAGCTGCTGTATGCTCATGCACTGCATAATGTAACTTGTTTTGTACAGTTGCAAAAAATTTTTTTGTTAAATCTGCTCTTGGATCATAATCTATTGATGTTGCATATATGTCTGTAACTTGTTGATAAAAATTTCTTTCAGATGAACGAATATCTCTAATTCTTTGTAGTAATTCTCTAAAATATCTATTTCCTCCTTGTTTTAATCTTTCGTCATCCATTGTAAAACCTTTTTGCATATATTCATGTAATCTCTCTGTCGCCCATATTCTAAACCTTGTTGCAACTTGTGATTGCACTCTGTATCCTAATGCTATTATCATATCTAAATTGTAATGGTCAATGTTTCTTTTTACTTGTCTATTTCCTTCATTTTGAACTTGCAAGAATTTCTTGCAAGTTGAATCTACATTTAATTCTTTATCATTATATATATTATTAATATGTTGTTCTATATTTTGTCTAGTAGTTTTATAAATTTCTGCTATTTGATATTTATTTATCCATATATCTTCATCTACAAATTTAACACCCACTTTTGTAATTCCATCTTCATCTTGGTATATTATAATATTGTTATCATTTTTTGACATATATTTCCTCCATTATCAATAGTAATTTTTTTCTAAGTATATCATAACAACTATTATTTTTCAAGATTTTTGCAAAAATTTGTTCTTTTTTATTGTTTGAAGAAAAGCATACTTTCATATGCTCTTCTTCTCTTGCAATCGATTAGAAATTATATTCTTTTCCCACTTCTGTAACAGACACTTTTATGCTTCCTTGTAAATCATTTATAAACTTATTACATACTTCTTCTTTAGTACAATGTGCTAGTATCACTTCTTTTACATTATCTTTCATATAATTGATAACCCTGTTTGTATCTTCATTTATTTCTCTTAAATGAAATCCTCCTATTACAGCTAATACTTTATTATTGTTTGTAACCATTTTTGCTTGTTCTACAATATTACATATTCCACTATGGCTACATCCTGCTATGACAATGATTCCGTTTTCGGTATGGATAACCATTCCAGAATCATCTAGTATATCATCATTTTGTCCGTTTTCAAGTACCCATTTTGTAAGATTTACTGGATATTTTCTTGTAATTTCTCCTAAATAATATGTATATTGATTAATTCTGTATGGTTCTTTTGTAAAGTGTACCATATATTTATTTTTTAATTCTTCCTTTGTTAATTGCATTCCTGAATAATGGGAATGGTCATCTCTCCACCATCTTTTTAGTGTACAATTAGGATGTGCTATAAATTCTACTTTGTTATTAAAATATTGAAGTCCATCACCATGATCATAATGACCATGACTTAATACAACAGTATCTACTTTATTTAAGTTTATTCCTAACTTCTCTGCATTTTTCATGAATTTTTCACTTGGTCCTACATCAAATAAAATTTTATTATTTCCAGTTTCAATATAAGCTGAAAAACCATCATCATTTGTAAACTTGTCCTTATTAGAATTTCTTGTATCATTTAAAATAACGATTTTTACCATTGTGTTTATCCTCCTATCTTTTATCACCATTTTCTACAGAATCTTTTTTGCTTATATACATTTCTGGTAATAAATCTTTTAATGTACATACTTTATTTTCAGCCACCATCACTATCGTATTCAAATTTTTATCATTAACCATACGAATTAGCTCTCTACATCTACCACATGGAGCATAAATTTGTCCTTTTGCTGAATATGCTACTATCTTATCAATTTCAGTTTCATTATTTTTTAACATTTCTGCTATTGCTGCATGCTCTCCACAATTCCCTAAATTGCATTTTGCTTCCATGGATACTCCTGTATATACATTTCCATCCTTTGTAAGTAATGCACTTCCTACTTGACCAATCGTTGCATATTTCGTTAGTTCTTTTTTTACAGCTAATTTTTTAGCTTCTTTTATTAACATTTCAAAATCTTTATCCACAATATCACTCCTCATGCTATTTTCTATAACTCTATTTCATCTAAATCATCTGGCACATATACATTTCCAGAAAAATTTTCTTTTGCTTCTTTTGTAAATAGTTGCTTTCTCATTTCTATATCATTATCAACACAATGCCATAGTAACAAATTTTTAACCTTCAACTTATTCATTATAATCGCAACATCTTTGACTGTAGAATGATTTTTTTGATGTGGTTTTATTGTATCCTTTTGACTTTCTAAACACATTGCTTCATGTAGTACCCAATCGGTGTTTTCAATTTTTGCATAATTATTTTTGCTACAAGGAACATCTCCTAAAAAAGCGAATGTTTTTCCAGAATTTAAAGTTGTTTTAAAACCATATTGTTTACATTCTATTGACTCTGTATCGATTGTTTCTATTTCGTAACCAATTATATTAAATTTTTGACCATCTTTACAAAAATGATAGGTTACTATTTCTTTATAAACGTTTTCGTGGTTTTTATGGAATGTTTCTTTAATAAAGATATCTACAATTCTCTTTATTTCCTCTTCCCCATATATATTTAATACCCCTTCATAATTTCCTTTTTTATATTCTTGCATGATATATCTTAAAATTGGAATAATCCCCCATAAATGGTCAATATGTTTATGTGATATAAAAATATGGTGTATTTTATTTATATCAATTTTCTTTGCCTTTAGTTGATTTAATATTTGATTACCACTTCCTGTATCAATTAATAAATAATTTCCTTCACTATTTTCAAGCAATGCACTTAGACTATAACAGTTTATCGTTATTCCAGCACCAGTTCCTAATGCGATAATCTTTTCCATTTTCTTTCTCCTCTCTCAATCTTTTAAAATATCTACTATATCCATTGGAGCAATTAGATTTTTCTTTTGATTGATAACTGCTGTTCTAACATAATTGCCTCTTAACTCCTTGTGCATTTCATTTACAATGGTATCATAATCAAACCATTTAACATCTAAAATTTCCTCTTTATCAAATTTAATCTCTTCTTTTATTAATTTCGCATTAAAAATAATCATTACGAATAAATCATCTTCTAAAATCTTATTGGCAATGTAGCAAATTCCATCTAATTCAACATCACACCCAGTTTCTTCTTTTATTTCTCTAATTGCACCTTGTTCTAAACTTTCTTTAACATCTAAATGCCCTGCTGGAAAATTCCATTTCTCAAAACACTTTTCTTTAGCCTCTTGTACTAACAAATACTTCCCATTTTTCTCAATAACTCCACCTACTATTACTTTCATTTTCTTCCTCCTTTTAAGGTCTTTTGTATACTTATATCATAAATTATATAAATTTCATAGTCTTTTATGTATATTTTCATATATTCTTAACAAAATATTATCACTTCGTTTCTAATATTTTCCCATACTTTTACAACATTTTGTTCTTTTTTAGTTTCACTTGAATTTATTTGTTGTTTGTGATATAATTCGTACAAATGAATAATAGAACAGCAATACTTAAGGTGGCACCGCGGAATGATTTCGTCCTTATATTTTCATAAGGACGTTTGTTGTTTTTTACTATGTTAAAGGAGGAAGGTTCATGATTGATATAAAATTTTTAAGGGAACATCCCGATTTGGTAAAAGAGAATATCAAAAAGAAGTTTCAAGAGCATAAACTTTGTCTTGTTGATGAGATAATTTTGCTTGATGAAACCAATCGTGCTACAAAATTAAAGGGCGATGAACTTCGTGCTAATCGTAATCGTTTAAGTGCTAACATTGGTGCACTTATGCGTGAAGGAAAAAAAGATGAGGCAGAAGAGATTAAAAAAGAAGTATCTCGTATTAATGAAGAATTGGTAGATAATGAGAAACAAGAAGCCGATTTCGCTAGTCAAATACAAGAGAAAATGATGAAAATTCCGAATATGATACATGAGTCTGTTCCAATTGGTGAAGATGACTCGAAAAATGTAGAGGTGCAAAAGTATGGTGAACCTGTGGTTCCAGACTATGAAATTCCTTACCATACGGATATAATGGAAAAATTATCTGGTATTGATTTAGATGCCGCAAGACGTGTTGCAGGTAACGGGTTTTATTATCTAACTCGGTGATATTGCAAGGCTTCATAGTGCTGTTATTTCTTATGCAAGAGATTTTATGATTAACAAAGGCTTTACTTATTGTATCCCTCCTTTTATGATTCGTTCTGATGTGGTAACTGGTGTTATGAGTTTTGAAGAAATGGATGCCATGATGTATAAGATTGAAGGGGAAGATTTGTACCTAATTGGAACAAGCGAACATTCTATGATTGGTAAATTTAAAGGTCAAATTTTAAACCAAACCAATTTACCTTATACCATGACTTCATATTCGCCATGTTTTAGAAAAGAAAAAGGTGCTCATGGAATTGAAGAACGTGGAATTTACCGTATTCATCAGTTTGAAAAACAAGAAATGATTGTTGTATGTGAGCCAGAAGATAGTTATACTTGGTATGATAAAATGTGGTCTTATACCGTAGAATTGTTTAGGAGTATGGATATTCCTGTTCGTACTTTGGAATGTTGTAGTGGCGACCTTGCCGATTTAAAAGCAAAAAGTGTGGATGTGGAAGCTTGGAGTCCAAGACAGAAGAAGTATTTTGAGGTTGGTAGTTGTTCTAATCTTACTGACGCACAAGCTCGTCGATTGGGTATTCGTATTAAAGGCGAAAAAGGTAATTATTATGCACATACGCTAAATAATACAGTAGTTGCCCCACCTCGTATGTTAATTGCTTTACTAGAAAATAATTATAAGGAAGATGGCAGTGTTCGTATTCCAGAAGTATTACGCCCTTACATGGGTGGTAAAGATGCTCTCCTAGCAAAGTAAGGAAGCATAAATTGATGGTTTATCTTTATTGGGGAGGTTACATACAAATGCTTATTAAAAATCCGAAATTTGAAGTGTCTGCCGTTCATCCGAAGCAGTATCCTACAAATGGGCTTCCTGAAATTGTTTTGGTTGGGAAATCGAATGTTGGGAAGTCGTCGTTTATTAATTGTATGATAAATCGTAAGGCTTTGGCAAGAACGAGTAGCGAACCTGGAAAAACGAGACAGATTAATTTTTATAATATGGATGACCAGTTTTATTTTGTGGATTTACCGGGATATGGCTATAGTAAGATGTCGAAGGTAGAACAAGAGAAGGTTGGTAAGTTTACGGAAGAGTATTTGGTAAAAAGGCAGACCATTTCTATGATTATCTTTTTAGTTGATATTCGCCATAAGCCTACCGAGAATGATTTGCATATGTACCATTATATTATGAGTTCGAATTTGCCTTTTATGGTGCTTGCTAATAAGGCGGATAAAATTGCAGTTACAAAGGTCGCGGATTATGTGGAGGATTTAAAAAAGGAATTTGGTATGTCCTTTAGTATTCTTCTTCCTTTTTCTTCAGAGCGAAAAATCTACTCTGATGCCGTTTGGGAAGAAATTGAGAAAAATTTAAAGGAGGGATAGATACATGAAATTAACACAAGATAGCGAGACATTAGCGGAAAATAAGGTTTTGATTTTGTATATTTTAGATAAATTAAATAAGCCCATTCATACCGATAGCCTTCTTAGCCTTGTCCTAGAAGTGCAAGAAATGAATTACTTCTATTTCCAACAATTCTTATCGGATTTATTGGAAAGTAGGTACATTATTGGGTATACCAAAGAGGAAAATACGATGTATAAAATAACAGAGGCTGGTAGGAAAACCTTAAGCTTAACCGATGATTTACTTCCTGGTATTATGAAATTAAAAATTGATACTGCACTAAAAAAGGATGTCGATACGGTTCAAAATGAAAAACATGCGGTTTCTGAATTTATTCCACAAAATGAGAAAGAATTTATTGTGAAATGCAAATTAGTACAAAATAATATGACGGTTTTTGAATTAAGCCTACAGGCCCCTTCCCGTGAACAAGCAAAATTCATTGCTACGAAATGGGAAAAGGAACATGAGGAAATTTATCCGATTATTTTAGAAATGTTGACGAAAAAATAGATAGAATGCTCTTTCCTATATAAGGATAGAGCATTCTATCTTCTCCATAAAAAATAACGGAGGGAGTTGCTTAAAAAAACACATCAACTCAATAAATCATCAATTGCTTCAATGATTGGTACAATAGCATCAAATATAATAGCAAGTCCTGTTATCTCCACAAAAGCTGCCAAATACGCATGTTCATAAGCTAAAAGAAAATAGCAAAGAACTGTGATGCAAATACAACCAATACATTTTAAAACTATTGTCTTCATAAAGCACCTCCATTTTGCTGTCATTAATAACATAAAAATTATACCATAATCTGTACTAATTATCAAATTTTACTCTTTGCCAATTTTTCTTCTTACATATTCATACAGAATAACACTGGTGGCGACCGAGGCGTTTAGGCTTTCGGTTTTTCCGTAGCATTGGGATTTTGGCGGTTTCGTCGGCTAGGGCTAGTACTTCTTTGGAAATGCCATTTGCTTCGTTTCCGATGATTAGTACTTTTTTGTGATAATCGATGTCGTAGATGTTGTTGCTGGTTTCTAAGGAAGTGGCTAGAATTTTGAATTTGTGTTTTTTTAGTTCTTTTAGGGTTTTTATGATGTTGCTAGATACAATCACATTTACTCGAAAAATAGCTCCCATGGTTGACCTTACTACTTTGGGATTGTAGGCATCTGCTGTTTGGGGAGATAAAATAATTTGGCTTAAACCTACACTATCAATGGTTCTTAAAATGGTTCCTAGGTTTCCGAGGGTCTTGTATGCCGTCTAATACTACAATCATATCTTCGTTATAATTAATGTCTTCTTCTTTGTTTTCTTTGTTCACTACTGCCAAAATTCCTTGTGGATTGTTCACTTCTGTAATTGCTTCAAATACTTTTTCCGCTACATAAATGCAATCATATTTTGCAATTTCATATAACAACTTTTGCTCAATGGTATGATTTTCTACACAATCTTCACATACTACAATCGTATCAATATTCGCCTTTTCTTCTACTGCTTCTTTAATTAATTTGATTCCTTCTATCACATATTTCTTTTCTTGTTCACGATATTTTTTGTCTTTTAATTTACGAATTCTTTTAATGACTTCATTATCCTTACTCGTTATAACTTGCATACTTTCTCCTCTATTTCATCTATTACTTTTTCGGACAAGCGGGCGATTAAAATCGCCCTACATTTTACATGTTAGTTAGCCTCCGAATCGTTTTTAAAAATTCTTTTACTTTCTTTACAATTATATTATCACTATTTTGTGACACTTTATACGTAATATATGGTTCTTTTCCCGGTGAAAAGCGGATTTCATTTCGGTATTTCTTGATTAATGTATCGGTTACTTCCATTTTGAAATTGCTTGCATCAAAATGGAATACCACACTTTCTCGTCTTTGTGCAATTTTTACCACATAAGCTTTTTTGCATAGTTCTTTAATTCTTGCAATTTCTAGTAAGTTGTTTACCTCTTCTGGTAATGGTCCGGAAGCGGTCTATCATTTCATCGGTTACATTGCTTAAATCCTCTTCGGTTCTAGCAAGAGCAATGTCTTGGTAAATCTCAATTTTTTGACTACTGCTTTCAATGTATTCATCGGGAATATAGCTTGAAATATCTAAATCGATTTGTACATCCATTTCTTCTTTTACTTCTATTCCTTGTATTTCTTTAATTACCTCATCTAATAACTTACAATACGTATCATACCCTACTTGGTCCATATGACCATGTTGAATTTCTCCGTAATAAACTTCCAGCTCCACGGATTTCTAAATCTCGCATAGCAATTTTAAAACCCGAACCAAACTCGGTAAATTCCTTAATCGCTTTTAGGCGTTTATCTGCTACTTCGCTAAGTAGTTTGTCTGGTTTGTAGGTAATATAGGCATAACTTTGAATATTACTTCTTCCTACTCTTCCACGAATTTGATATAACTGTGCCAATCCTAAGCGGTCGGCATTTTCTACAATAATCGTATTGGCATTTGGAATATCAATTCCCGATTCTAATATGGTGGTACATACTAATACATCTACCTTTTTTTCAATGAAATCCATCATAATGTCCTCTAACTCTCGTCCTGTCATTTTTCCGTGTGCAAAAGCAACATGAGCTTCTGGCACTAGGCTCGCAATTTGTCTTGCTTTTTGTTCAATATGTTCCACATGATTGAATAAGTAAAATACTTGTCCACTTCGTTCTAACTCCTTGGTAATGGCTTCTTTTACTACTTCCTCATCATATTCTAATACATAGGTTTGTACTGGTCTTCTATCTTGTGGTGGTTCATAAATAACCGACATATCCCTTACTCCTACAATGGACATATGTAAGGTTCTTGGAATTGGTGTTGCTGTCATCGTTAATACATCTACATTGGTTTTTAGTTCTTTTATTTTTTCTTTATCTTTTACCCCAAAGCGATGCTCTTCATCAATAATTAATAACCCTAAATCTTTAAACTCAACATCTTTACTTAAAATTCGGTGGGTTCCAATCACAACATCCACTTCACCTAATTTTAATTTCTTTATAACTTGGTCTTGTTCTTTTTTGGTACGGAAACGGTTTAGTAATTCTACTTTAATCGCAAAGGCCTCCATACGTTCTTTAAAAGTTTCATATTGTTGGTTAGCAAGAACGGTAGTTGGTACTAAATAAGCAACTTGTTTTTGGTCCATACATGCCTTAAAAGCAGCACGGATTGCCACTTCTGTTTTTCCATATCCTACATCTCCACAAAGTAATCTATCCATTGGTTTGTCTTGTTCCATATCTTTTTTTACTTCTGCAATACAACGTAGTTGGTCATCGGTTTCTACATAAGGGAAACTATCTTCAAATTGCGTTTGCCAAGGTGTGTCTTTTCCATAAGCAAATCCTTTTGCCTTCTGACGTTTGGCATATAATTCAATTAGATTTCTTGCTACCTCACGTAAGTTATTTTTTACTTTCGATTTCGTATTGTTCCATTCTTTGCTACCTAAACGATTTAGTTTTAATTCTTTTTCTCCTGCCCCAATGTATTTTCGAATATTATCTAATTGATTTGTTGGAATATATAAAACATCATCATCTCGGTATTTAATTTTGATATAGTCTTTAATAATATTGTCTGCTTTTATGGTATTTACTCCAATAAATTGCCCAATTCCATGTGTTTTATGAACCACATAATCCCCTTGTTTTAAGTCTGCAAATACAACCTTTTGCCCTTCGGAAAAAGCAGTATGTGGTTTTCTTCTTTTGGTATCACTGTTTAATAGTTCCTTACTACTAATCACCATTAGGTGCATATCGTAATCTTCAAACCCAGCTTCTAGGAAGCCTGATGTAACTACCACCATTTTCTCTGGTAGAGCATGGTTTAAGTTCTCTAAATATTTATGAGGAATTTCTTTTTCTAGTAATAACAAAGATACCTTTCGACTGGTTTCTTCACTTCCGACCTAGCACAATTACTGTTTTTCCTTCGTTTATTGCTGTTACAATATCCTCTAAAAATGCTTCTATATTACTTTTGTAGTAATTGATTTCTCTTGTCAAAAAATGAATTTCATTTTGACTTATTTTTCCTACTTCTTGGCTTGTTCCCATATCTTGCTTTTCTAAATATACCGTTTTTTGATTTTCTAATTGTTCCAATACCTCTGTTTCATCACGTAGTGTTAAAATAGCTTCGGGAATGATTTTTTCCTTTTCGATTAGCATATTTTGAATATTGCAATTATCTTCTATTATATTTTTCGCCCTTGCTCTTATTTTGCTAATTTCATCGAAAAACACAATATTGTCTTTCCCAATATATTCTACTAAATTGCCTCTTTTTTCATAAAAACAATTAAAATATTTATCAATTTTACTAATATAATCTCCATTTTCAATTTGTTCGATATCTTGTTTTACTACTTCTTCAAACTTACCTTCATATTGTTTGATAATTGTTTGTACTACTTCCTTCGTTGGTTTTTCTAGTACAAATTCATGGGCAGGATATATCGTAATTTCCTTACACATTTCGGTAGAACGTTGACTTGCAAGATTGAAATAACGAATCGAGTCCACTTCATCTCCCCAAAACTCGATACGAATTCCCTTTCTTTCGTTTAAGGCAATATCTAAAATGCCACCACGCATACTAAATTGTCCTCTTCCTTCTATTAAGTCATAACGAACATAGCCTAAATGTACTAAATCATTCTTGATTCGTTCTAAGGAATAGGATTTTCCTACTTTAAATTCCATTTGATGTTTATATAAGACCTCTTTTGGTATCATTCCTTGCATAAGGGCTTCTATGGTAGTTACCACGATATCTACCTTGTTTTGTTGTAACTTATTTAGTGCTTCAATTCTTTCGTAGGGTAATTCTTTACTATCCACAATATAGTCATAAGTAACAATTTCTTTTTTGGGAATAAACACTACTTTATTCGTAAAAAACTCTATATGTTTCACCATATTTCTTGCTTGTATTTCATTATAAGTTATCATACAAATTGGTGTTTCTAAGTACTCACTAGTAGCATGAGCGAAATACCCTTTCATAACATCCGTAAGCCCAGTTAAGCTAACTGGACTTTTTTTATTTTTTATTTCTCCTAAAAAACTATTGAATTTTGCAGAATTCGATAGCATTTTGGTAAGTTGATTCATGTGTGCTCTTTCTCCTTTGATTTTAATATAGTTTATTATACACTATATTTTGGAATTTTAGAAGAGGGGAAAGAGATTTTTTAAAACATTGGTCGGCAATAAAATCTTATCATTCGTGCATTTGCTATTCCTCTACTTCCCCCTCCTATATAAAAGTGGTCTCCTTCATTTAAATAAACAGAAAATCCATTAAAATTTTCACTCCATACATCATTTCCTGTACATTTAACATTGCCTATACCAGTTTTCTCATTTATTACAACGCTTAAATTACTATCAGCCACTCCTCCTTTGGCTTGTAGTTGCATCCATAAATCAAAAAAATACCAACCGACTTTTTAATACTGTATAACCTTTTTCGCTTGAATAACTTACATATTGGTCCATTGCATTTTGATCATCTTTACTTAATGTAAAAATTGACATAGCAGGTGTTATTGTATATGTTGAGGCATAGTTAGATTCTCCATAAATATAAGTATTTTCCTTAATCCCCGTTGGCTGTGTACTATTAAACGTTTTTAATTTCTCATCTACTTTTGCATTAATATACTCATCTAATTGCTCTGTTGTTAATGTTATCTCTGAATTTTCTGCTATTTTAATAGAACTGTACAATGTATTCAAATCTTTTTGCTCTGCAAGAACTGCATTTATATAGTTTTTGCCTGCTTCCTGTGCTTTTGTTAGAATTCCTCTTTGTCCTATGGTTAGGTTAATTGTTATTGCTGCTAAGATTAATAACACAATGATAGTTATTACCAAAGCCACTAATGTGATACCATTTCCGGGTAGACACAAGGCCTGCCCTTACATTTATTGTTTCTCTTTTTGAGCCGACGTGGGCATCGACCTTTACATTTCTTTTTTTATTCATATTTCTTCTTTTTCCTCCTCTTTTTTATTTTTTCTATTGTTTACATTTTTTTCGTAAATATGTATATTTCCTTCGTTTTTATTTTGGCAATCGTAGCATTGTAAATCCTTTTTTTATTTCTTTGTCAACATACACATCTATTTATGTATTTACTTTACCATTATTTAGATTATTTTGTCAAGATTTCTACTTTTATAACTTTTTCTTTCTAAAAATAAGAAAAATCTTGATTTTTTCTTATTTTTCTTATATAGTATTAGTAAATTTTATATAAGGAGAGATTAAGATGAAAACACTTATTTTTGGGCATAAGAACCCTGATACAGATTCAATTTGTTCTAGTATGGTAATGGAAAAATTTGATCAAAATTTAGGTTTTGATGTAGAAGCAGTAAGGCTTGGAGATATTAATAAAGAAACACGGTTATGTGTTAGATTATTTAAACCTATCTGCTCCTAGATTTATTAACGAAGTTTCAGTCGGACAACCAGTTGTTTTAGTCGATCATAATGAATTTTCTCAAAGTGTTAATGGAATAGAGAAAGCTAAAATTGAAACCGTTATCGATCATCACCGAATTGCTAATTTTGAAACGGCAGAGCCTTTGTATTACCGTGCTGAACCAGTAGGATGTAGCGCAACTATTTTATATAAAAAATTCAAGGAAGAAAATATGAAAATAGAACAAAAAGAAGCCATTTTAATGCTTTCTGCTATAATTTCAGACACGTTGCTATTTAAATCTCCTACTTGTACAAATGAAGATATCCATGCTTGCGAAGAGCTTGCCAAAATTGCTAATATTGATATTCCTACTTATGGCTTAGATATGTTAAAAGCTGGTACAGATTTAAGTGATTTTTCTTCTGAAGAATTAATTAATATTGATTCCAAAGAATTCGCAAATGGTGATTATAAAATGCAAATTGCACAAGTTAACACAGCTTGTATTGAAGATGTGCTACAAAATAAAGAAGCCATCGAAAACGCAATGACTTTATTTATGAATGAACATGGTTCTAATTTATTTATTTTACTAATTACAGATATTTTAAATAGTAATTCTCAAGCAATTATATTAGGAGATATTCCTATTTTTGAAAAAGCCTTTTCAACAACTGTTGTTGACCATATGGCATTTTTAGAAGGTGTTGTTTCTAGGAAAAAACAAGTTGCTCCTATTTTATTAAATGCATTATCCGTTTAAAATGGATATAATTACTTTCATACAAAATAACCACCAATACTTTGAGACTTTTAAGTCTTGTATTCGTGGTTATTTTTATATGTTAGAATATTTTTTCAAATCGATCTTTTTGAATTTCATCTGGTACTTGTATTGGGTATTTCCCTGTAAAACATCCTGTGCAAAATCCAGTTCGATTGGATTTTTTTGCAATTTCTAATAAACTTTCCATGCTTAAGTATTCTAATGAATCCGCGCCTATTTCTTTTCTTATTTCCTCTACTGTCTTATTATTAGCAATTAAATTTTCTTTACTTGCCACATCCGTTCCAAAATAGCAAATATCGGTATAAGCAGGTGATGCAATACGTAAATGTACCTCTTTTGCTCCTGCTTTTTTTAAGGTTTGCACAATTCTAGTAATCGTAGTTCCTCTTACAATGGAGTCATCTACTAGTACAATCTTTCTGTCCTTTACGTTTTCTTTAATGGGATTTAACTTTAAAGCCACCTTACTTTTTCTTTGTGCTTGTGTTGGAAGGATAAACGTTCTTCCAATGTATTTACTTTTTACAAATACCATATCATATGGTATTTTCGATTCTTTAGAATAACCAAGTGCTGCATCATTTCCAGAATCTGGTACACCAGCTACAATATCCGCATCAACAGGTGCCTGTTTTGCCAAATACTTCCCTACTTCTTTACGGAATTTATGAACATTTAACCCATCAATGGTGGAATCTGGTCTTGCTAAATAAATATATTCAAAAATACATAGTCCATCATTTTTTTCCTTGGCATAAAATTCAGAACTTACTTTATTATCAGTTACAATCACCATTTCTCCTGGTTCTACATCTCGTATAAATTCTGCTCCAATGGTATCTAATGCACAACTTTCAGAAGCAAATATTATATTATCCCCTAATTTTCCCATACACAAAGGACGAAATCCTTGTGGATCTCTAAGTGCAATTAGCTTTTTAGAAGACATTACCAATAGGGAATAAGCTCCTTTTATATATTTTACTGCATTTTTTACCGCCTCTTCTACACTATGAGTTTTTAATCTTTCTCTCGCAATTAAATAGGCAATCACTTCTGTATCACTGGTTGAATTGAAAATTGCACCTGCATTTTGTAATTCTTCTTTTAAATCCATTGCATTGGTTAGGTTTCCATTATGAACTATGCTAAGATTTCCTTTCGCATATCTTGTTACAATTGGTTGTGCATTTTCTTTTTTGGGCGCTCCTGTGGTAGAATAACGAACATGTCCAATACCCATTTTTCCTTTTGGTAGGGTATCTAAAATATGTGGCTTAAACACATTGGAAACAAGCCCTACATCTTTATGGTAAGAAACCACTCCACCACTATTTACCGCAATTCCACAAGCTTCTTCCCCTCTATGTTGTAAGCTAGAAAGACCAGCACAAATCACTTGTGCTAACTCTTCTTCATTTTGCATAGAATACATTCCAAAAATTCCACATTCTTCTCTTAATTTACGAAACATCGTTTTTGCACTCCCTTGTACCAAAATTTGTCTTTTTTCTCTCATTTTCATCATTTTTCGCACACTATACTTTTATTATAACGGAAATTTGATAAAAAGTATAGTGGCTATTGTAAATTTTTTTGGTTTTTGATATATTGTTTGTGTATTCTTAAGAAAGGAAGGATTTTTATGTACAATTTAGTCGTATTTGCCTCACGGTAATGGAACCACATTACAAAGTATCATTGATGCTATCCAAAATGGAACCTTAAATGCCAAAATTAGTGTAGTGGTATCGGACCATGAAGATGCCTATGCTTTACAAAGAGCAAAAAATTCTGGTATTGCAACCTATGTGATTAAAGAAAAAACAACAAAAGAAATCGATGAAGAATTAGTAAAACAATTACAAAACTATCCTGTGGATTTAATTGTTCTTGCTGGATATTTACGTATGATTGGAGATAATTTATTAAAGAACTATACTATAATTAATACCCACCCCTCTCTTCTTCCAAAATTCGGAGGAAAAGGGATGTACGGCATGAATGTTCACCGAGCCGTTATTGAAGCGAGGGAAGAATATAGTGGAGTAACGCTTCACTATGTCAATAATGAATACGATAAAGGAAATATTATAAGGCAAACCAAGGTAAAAGTAGAGCCAGATGATACGCCTGAGACTTTGGCTGCCAAGGTACAAAAAGCAGAAAAAATCCAATTAGTAGAAGTGTTACAGGAATTTGTGAGAGAGAAAAAATAGCATATCAAAATTTAGGGGACGTGCATGGCACGTCCATTTTCTATGAAAATCCTCAAAAAAATAATATCGATTTTTAAGCAAAAACGGACGACCAATGGTCGCCCCTAAATTTTGTTTTTTAATGTACATAGATATTTCCAATGTCTTTTCTATAATCTAATTTGGTATCTACATTTTGGTCAATTACATCATATACCTTTTTCCTAATTTCATCTAAATTTTTTCCAGTTCCGCAAATAGCAAATAGTCTTGAAGTACTAACAGACGTATAGGTATTTTCTCCTATTTGTTTGGCATTGGCAAAATATAGTTTTAGTCCTGCTTGTTTTATTTTGTCTGGGTTTAAGGTAAATACACAAGGTTCTGTGGCTTTACCAACGGCGTATTCTTTGCTAACCATATATACGGTAAACGTACTATTATTGGAAAATTTACAATTTTCTTCTGACAAATCTCCTTTTATAATATGTTCCATTACTTCGGTAAATGGGGTTTCTAGGGCATTTAGTACATTAATTGCTTCTGGGTCTCCAAATCTTGCATTAAATTCAATAAAACGAATTCCATCTTTGCATTTGAAAAATCCTCCATAAATCACCCCAGTAAATTCCATGGTATCTTTGTTTACATATTGAATGGTTTTTTTAATCAAATCCGCACATTCGTCTATATCCGACTTGTCCAAAAATGGTAGTAATCCATTTTCAAAACTCATACAACCCATTCCACCAGTACCTGGTCCTTTGTCATTTTCATAGCGATATGGGTAATCAAAAGTAATTGGTGTTACTACAATATTCTTTCCGTCGGTAAGAGCCATAACCGTAAATTCAGAACCTTCTACCTTGTCTTGTACAATTACTCTACCACTTTCTTCTAAGCAAGCGGTTGCATAGGCTTGTCCTTCTTCCTTTCCTTTAAAATGAATACCACCTACTTTTACCCCTTTTCCACCAGTTAATCCTTCTGGTTTTACAACAAATTCATCGTTTTCATAAACCTTAATTGCCTCTTCTAATTCTTCCTTTGAAGTAACACAAAAATTCTTAATCACCATTTCTGGTTTTAATTGTTTTACAATATCTAAAGCATATGTCTTACTCCATTCTAACTTTGCACCTTTACTAGTTGGACCAAATACCTTAAGTCCAAGACTTCCCGCAAGGTCAATTAATCCCTCTTGTAGTAAATTATCGCTACTTACCACGCAAAATTCAATTTTTTCTTCTGTAATAAACTTGCTAACAAGCTCCTTATCAAATGGAGAGCCTAGTATATACTTTCCACCTGATTCTTTTATTGCATCCACAATAGATGGGTTCTCATATGGTAATACACTGTATAGCGAATATCCTTTACTAATATATTCCGCAAGAACCGCTTCTCTTCCACCATTTCCTAATAATAAGCACTTTTTCATATCTCATGCTCCTCTCTTTTTTTCTTATCATATGATGAATTGCAAAGATTGTCAAGTTTTGTATTAGGAATTTATGAATTATCCTATCCTTTCTTGTCACCAATTTTATTTCTTCTCTATATACTATAATAGACACATTTTATCGCTTTTACGGAGGTACTTAGAAGAAATGAAAAAAATACCTTTAGATGAATTACCGTTGGAAACAACTGGTATGGTAGATACTTTAAATTGCAATGGTGCTATTAGAAGGAGACTTTTGGATTTAGGCATTGTAAAAGGAACGAAGATTCTTCCCATTTTAAAGAGTCCTTCTGGAGATCCGACTGCTTTTTTGATTCGTGGCAGTGTGATAGCACTTAGAAAAGAAGACGCAAATTTAATTTTGGTTAATGTATAATTTGGTGGGCAGATATAAAATCTGTCCCTACATATAAAAGGAGGAATATTATGGGGCTTACTGCTAGTTCCTGTGGAACAAATTTATTAGAGGAAGATATGCTGGCTCTTCAAAAAGACTGCGATTATACCATTGCACTAGCTGGAAATCCGAATGTGGGGAAAAGCACGATTTTTAATGCTTTAACGGGTATGCATCAACATACTGGAAATTGGCCTCGGGAAGACCGTTAGTAATGCTTGTGGTACTTGCCTACATAAGAATAAAAATTTATTATTGGTGGATATTCCAGGAACTTATTCTCTTATGTCCAATTCCCAAGAAGAAGAAATTGCAAGAGATTATCTATGTTTTGGAAAACCAGATACCACCGTTATTATTTTAGATGCTACTTGTATTGAGAAAAACTTAAATTTAGTATTCCAAACCTTAGAAATTACAAACAAAGTCGTCGTTTGCGTAAATCTTTTAGATGAAGCAAGAAAAAAGCATATTCGTATCGATTTAAAGAAATTGTCTAATTTCTTAGGTGTTCCTGTTGTTGGCACCATTGCTCGAAAAAAGAAAACCTTACAACATCTATTATCTACTATTGTAAAAGTAGCTTCCTCTCCCCATATTAACAAACCAAATTTGGTTACCTATCATCCTATTATTGAAGATAGCCTACTTATGTTAGAATCCACTCTTCAAAAGCATCTTCCAAAAGAGTATGCCTATTTATCTAGGTGGACAGCTTTAAAATTAATCGATGGCGAACCAAGTATCCTTCGCTCCATGGAAAAACATTTTTCGCTTTCTTTTTCGGAAGAAGATATTCAAAATAAGTTAGACGAGGCAAAAGAGCTTTTAAGTGAGAATGATATCGATGAGGAAAATTTCCGAGACAAAATTGTCTCTAGTATTGTACTAACAGCGGAAGATGTTCATGACCATGTAGTTTCCTATGAAGGACTTGCACGGTTCAAACCGTGACCGAAAAATTGATAAAATTCTAACCTCCAAAAAATTTGGTATTCCCATTATGGTTTTATTTTTAGGAATTATCTTTTGGCTTACCATTACGGGAGCTAATTATCCCTCTAGCTTGTTATCCGACTTTTTTAATATGGTACAAGAAAAACTCCTTCTTGTGTTTTATACCCTACATGCACCAGATTGGCTAACAGGTGTATTAATAGAAGGTATGTTTCAAACCGTCTCGTGGGTTATCTCGGTTATGCTACCACCAATGGCAATCTTCTTTCCACTATTTACCATTTTAGAAGATTTAGGCTACTTACCACGAATTGCTTTTAACTTAGATAACTACTTCAAAAAAGCGTGTACCACAGGAAAGCAAGCACTAACCATGTGCATGGGAGTGACAAAGTGGGAGATTTTTTAAATCAGCCACTTTGTTTTCTCTTAGTTGACTGAATTGCCTGGGTTTTACTGCACTACCATAGGTAATTATTTTGTTTCCTGCAAGTATAATTTTTAGCTCTACTTCATTTTCTTTTTTACCATCTTTTACTTGTTTTTCCATTACTATGATTTTGTCTAATAACTCTTCTATGTAGTTTTCTAAATTATCTTTCGTTATCACTAATTGTTTTAATATGTTTTCCTTTAATTTTGTATCCTGCTCTTTTTCCTCTTCTGGTCTTTTCTTTTTACCTTCTAATTCTTTTAATTTTGCTTGTATTTTGCTAATTTCTGTTTCAATGATTAATTTCTTATTACTTAAATCTTCCTTGCTCAGAAGTCCATCTAAAGCTAAATCCAATAATTTATCTTTTTTCCTTACAAGTACCTCTAACTCATTTTGTAATTTTGCCTCTTGTTCTATGTTTTCCTCTTCTTTAGAGAGTTCTTTGTAAAAAGAAAGTAATTCCTCACAAATTTCTTCTTTGTAGACTTCGTAGCTTCTAAAGATAGAAAGCAAAATATCATATAAATCTTGTTCTTTAAAACAAGCAGGAATGCAATTCTTTTTGCCAGTTTTATGAAAATCTGCACAATACCAATAAATCACATCATCTTTATTTTTATAATGTCTAATTTTTCGAACAAATCCGCATTTGTGCTTATCACAATACAATTTTCCAGATAAAGCATACAAAGTTTGATGTTTTTGATACATTGCTGCTTTCTTACTTCTAGCTAATAATTTCTGATTCGCTTTTTCCCATAATTCTTCTGATACAATTGGCGGAACTTTTTCGTAATCTTTATACACTCTCCATTCTGTTTGGTCATTAAAATTTCTCTTTTTACTTCTATAATCCACAACTGTGGATAATCCTCCTGTATAATAGCCTTTGTACTTTGGGTTTTGTATAATTCGTTTTAATGTGTTAGGATGAATTGGATTTCCATTATGATTACAATAACCTTGTTCTTTTAGTAGAGCAGATAACTTCTTTAATCCGATCTTACTATCATTTGCATAAATATCAAAAGTTTCTCTAATGCATGGTGCTTCTTCTTCATCTATTACAAGCTTACCTTTATTCTTTTTATAACCCCAAATATTATCTGTGCCAAGAACCGTACCTTTTTCTAATGCCCTTTTAAAACCAAACTTCGTTCTTTCCGAAATTTTACGAACTTCATCTTGTGCCATACTAGACATAATTGTAAGCCTCAATTCTCCGTCTGAAGAAGCTGTTATAATATTGTCTGATAAAAAATATACGCAAACATCATATTCTAGCAATTTTCTAGTATAAAGCAAACTATCAATTGTATCACGAGAAAACCTTGAAACCTCTTTTGTAATTAGTAAATCAAATTTCTTACTTGCTCCATCTTCAATCATTCTCATAAAATTCTCACGTTTTTTAGAAGTTGTTCCACTAATTCCCTCATCTACATATCCTCCGAATAAAAGTCCAATTACTATTTTTTTTAATGTACTCTTCAAAAAAGCTAACTTGATTTTCCAAAGAATTAATCTGTTCTTCTTTATCTGTAGAAACTCTAGCATAATAACTTACATTTAAAGGTAAATCAAATATTGTCTTTCCAAGCAAAAATGCTTGTTTCATTTCGTAGATAGTCAAATATACCTCCCTTCTCTTACACAATTAATACTTTTTTAATTGTATTAGAATAAGCTAAATTAAGTCAAGGTTGAAGTAAAATTTTTCTTATCTTCCTTAAATAGTAATTTATCAAGTTCTTTTGATACTCTCTTGTACTTTTTTTCATCAATTACACCTTCCACATATAATATTCTGTTAATAACTCTTTCAAATTTAAGCTTCATATATCTATCTTCCACTAAGCCTCACCTTTATATATTTATTAAGAAAGAGCTTGTACTATTACAATAACCCCTCTATTATATATACATCCGTTTTCTCGTCAAAATTCTGCCCAACTCATCAAAATCGACCACTTATGTCTTCAAATCATTGGTATATATGAAGTTTTGTTTTAGAAAAATATGCCATTTTTTTAAAAACAAAAAAATGGCATACTTTTCTCTACTGTAACATAAAAAGCTAAAACAAGATTTTACATCTCATTTTAGCTGTAGCATAATCACAAATATCCTATTTGCGACCACTTTGTATTTTTATTATTTGATCTATCTATATGTAATATCACCTTACTCGGAAAATATTTATTATACTATTTATTTTGCAAATCATCCAAATATTTCTCTACTAATTCTATTAACTCTTTAGCCGTTTCAATTTGTAAAGCTGTTGTTTCACTACTTGGCTCATATTCTTCATCATAATCGCTATCTTCTCTTATGGTTTTTGCTTGAGAAATTTTTCTTCCAATTCTTTTAGGAAAAATTTCTGTACTAACATATTCTTTGTTAAAATATGCTATTACGTCTTTATGTTTTTTAAAGTCTTTTTTCTCTATTGCTAATACTGCTTTTATAGCATAAAAAATTGAGTAATAAGCTCTGTTGTTAGCTGCTAATAATTGGTTTTCTCTATATAATAAATTAGCTACTTGATATTCTTGTTTTGCTCTATCTAATCTATATTTTGAAAAACTATTTACTGTAATTTTCTTATCCATGCAAAATAACTCCTTCCTTGTTAACATTCATATAAAAAGGTACTACATCAATTCTATCATTATACTTTTCAATATTTTTTATTAATGGAGAAATAATAAAACCTGTTTCTAATTCGATGTCAAATGCAATATCTGATATAGTATTTCTGTATTGCTCTATTTCTACATTATTTAAATCTGTTAAAATCATTATATCAATATCTGAACTTTTATTATAATCTCCTCTTGCATATGAACCATACAATATTATTTTTCTTAATCTACTGCCTAATACTGCTTCTACTTTCTTTAAAAAGTCATTAATTATTTTTTGCACATTATTGGGCATAAAAATCACCTCTAATTCCTTTATAGTATAACACATAGTTTATCAATTTTAAACTCTTCCTTCCTATTTTATGAATATTTCTATTTTAAATATTGCTTAAACTTGTAAGAATGTTTCATAAACCCATTATTTTCATAAAATTTATGAGCACTTTCAT
>CAOJHH010000024.1 GCA_948436025.1 uncultured Clostridium sp.
TTATTACGGTACCACCTGTTCCTGGTTCCCTATCGTTTTTCCCATCTTCTACAATTTGTTGCCCTGGTGCATAATGTTGAGTGTCATCTGGATTAATTGTGCTACTAGGGCGATCATAAGGACCTACCGCACCTGCATAGGATTGAACCCCATATATATTTATTATAAAAACCATTACAAGAAAAATAGTACTAATTCGTTTTTTCATATTTTATTTTCTCCTTATCTCTCCAAAGCAAACTTTAAGCAATGTCTCCTAATAGCAAAATAATTGCTTTCCATACGATAAATGCTGAAAATATAACTACACATCCTGCTACATATGGAATTAACGCTTCTTTTACTTTTGCCTTGTCCTCTGCTGTTGATAGCATAAATTTTACTCCTAAATATACACCTATCGCTACTGCTAGAAAAATACCTATTGATAATAACAAATTGTATAATGTAGAGGAAGCCTCTTTTACTCTTTCTCCATCGATAGGAGAAGTGCTTCCCTGACTTGTAAATTCGTTTGCTTCGTTAATAATTTCATCTGGTGTATGAGAAGCAAATGAACTAGGACTACCTAACGTTCCTGTTGATGGTCCATCTGGTCTGTTTGCTTGTTCAATATCAGACAATGACTTTCCGTCTAATAAATCTAACATATATTGTTTAAAAGTATCATTTTGTTTTGAATCTGAAGTAATTGTGTTTCTCCAAGTATCAATTACATCTTTTGAAAGGATAGATATATCATGACTCATTAACCAGTCACGTATCTGAGAACTATCATATGCTTTTAATTCTTCCTTTGTTGCTCCTAAATCCGTGTTTTCTTCTCTTTTTCTATCTTTAACAGCAGCAAGTATTTCATTAACAATTTGTTTATCCGCTTCTGCCCCCATAGCATTTGGATCACTCATGATAACTCGCATGCCTTCCATTTCTTTTTGCCAAGCATCCAGTTCTTCTTGTGATAATGTATTTATAATCGCCGGATTTGCTTTATATTGTTCCATCATTTCTTTTGCCGATATCGCAAATACGGTAGTATGAATTGCAAATATAGCACAAACACATAGGATAAATACTGCTACTATATATTTTTTCTTATTTTGTTTCATTTTTACTTTCTCCTTCCTAGTCTATTTTATTATACTTCATTTTATTTTATTTCTCAATCTTTTTACAGTATTTCTTTTATTTTACATATAACTGTCATATTGTTGTAACATTTATTAAAAAATTAGGAAATAGAAGTAGCATATGTTAAACTAATGCTTTACTTCTATTTCCTAGACTTTCTTTTCTCTAACTCTTTTTTTCTTTCTGGCTCCATATAATATTTTGCAATTAGTTCATCTAATTCTACGCTAATTTTATAGATTTTGTCGTAATCGTCGTTATTTTCAATACTTTTGTTTAATTCATCTCTCTTTTTACATATTTCATCATTTAACATCCTACCACTCTCCTTTTTAGCATTTTTCTTACTCCCTTATATTCAAAATACCATATTTTTACATACTCGTCAACAAAAAGTGTCTATTTTTGTAAAGAATCGTACGACTTTGTTTGTCATTTATGTCTGTTTTTCTTTTTATTTTTTTCTTATTTATTTTTTTGTGACAAAAAACGATAAAAACTAACATAAAGACGAGCACTCTTACGAATGCTCATCTTCTTTAAAAATTGATACAATTGCAGTAATGATTGGTCCTATTAAATAACAAAACCATACAATACCTGCACAAAGAACAATTCCAGCCATAAGCGCTAGTGTCCCTCCTTGTTCAAAACCGCATGCTATTCCAGCTGCAGTCATGAAAAACAAAAAAAGTCCTCCTAATATCTTTTTCATGTTAGTCCTTTCTTTCTTGTTTGCTCATTTACAAGTTACATAATTATATTATACTCTATTTTTGTTTCCTTTTCAACCATATCATGCAAAAAATAGCAATTATAAACAAAATAGCCGATACAATTTGCGAAATGCGAAATGGTCCTAACATTAAACTGTCTGCTCTTAAGCCTTCGATAAAGAAGCGGATGAAGGAATAGGTAAGCATATAGGTAAAAAGGATTTGTCCTTCGTATTTTCTGTTTTTGGAAAGTTTGATAAGTAGTAGAAAAATCAGAAAATCGGCTATGGATTCGTATAGAAAGGTAGGATGGACGTATTGTATTCCTGTAGCTGTATGGATTCCCATTTTCCATGGTAGGTTTGTTACTCCACCATAGGCTTCTGCATTTACAAAGTTTCCCCATCTTCCAATTGCTTGCCCAAGGCTTACATAGGGGATAATGTAGTCCGCTAAGCTTAAAAAAGAAATCTTCCTTTTTTTACAAAATAGATAGGCTGTTAGAGCTCCTCCCAGAATACCTCCATAAATAGCAAGTCCTCCGTCTTTTATGTTTAGCATTTGGGAAAGGCTGGTATAACTTTGTAGGTTAAATAGGACGTAGTAGATTCTGGCACTGATAAAGCTAATGGGAATGAGTAGAAGGCTTAAATCAAGAATGTCATCATAATGTATACCAAATTTTTTGTCGTTTTTGTAATAGGCAAACATGGCTATTCCTAGGCTTGCCACGATGAAGATGGCATACCAATAAATTGGTACACCAAATAAATGAAATGCAATGGGATTTATTTGTACGGTTATGTCACAAAATGGTAGAATGATTTGTTTCATTTTTGTTCGTTCCTCTCATAATTTACGGGTTGCATGGTATATTGGCCCCTACCGGCATATATTTTTGCGTTTTTTCTTATTGTTTTCCCTTTACGATAGATACGACCATTTTATTTTCGTCGAATACTTCTTTTAGGATTTGTTCTGCGTATTCTTTTGTTACACTACTATATTGTTCTAAATAGTCGAAGCTGTTAATTCCTTTGAAATAGTCAGATAAGAACATTCTTGCGATGTTTCCTACTTCTCCGTATTCGCTAATGTAATCTCCGTAGATTTTCTTTTTGACTCTTTCAAAATCGTCTTTGTTTAATCCACTTTTCCCTAATTTTTCCATTTGGTTTTTTAACATTTCCACAATTTTTTGTGGATTTTTGGCTCCTCCGGAAATTAGTACATGGGCATATTGTTTTGAGAATTCGTAATCTAGGGATGGTTGCCCTATGATACTTCCGTTATTGTATAGGGTTTGATAGCCTTCTGAGCTTTTTCCTAGTAATAGGTATAGTAGGATTTGTATGGCAATGCATTTTTTTACCATGTTTTCTTCTGGCTTATCTTTAAAGCCAATGGCATAAATTGGCATGCTTACTTCCATGTTCACAGTTTTTTCTTTTTCTACAATTTCGTCTGGCTCGGTTTCATATATTCTTTGAACTTCTCCTACTCGGCTTTTTTTGGTAATTCTTGTTTCTACTTCTTCTATCATTTTTTCTGGCTCGAAATCGCCACATACAACAAGGAACATGTTGGATAAATCGTAGAAATTATCATAGGCTTTGTATAAGACTTCTTTATCGATTTTGGAAATTGACTCAATACTTCCTGCAATATCGATATTAATAGGGTTTACTTTGTACATTAATTTCATGGCATTCATGTATACTTGCCATTCTGGGTCATCTTCGTACATATTGATTTCTTGCCCAATAATTCCTTTTTCTTTTTCTACGTTTTCATCGGTAAAATAAGGGTTTTGTACATAATTCATGAGTTCATCTAAGGCTTCATAGAAATTGGTGCTTGCCTCAAATAAATAGGCGGTATGGTCATTGGTGGTATAGGCATTGGCCTCTACACCAAGACTTGATAATACATCTAAACTATTGGTTCCGTTTTCTTGTTCAAATAATTTGTGCTCTAAAAAATGGGCTACTCCATCTGGAATTTGCACTTCTTCGTTTTCTGGTTTTACTATAAAATGATTATCTATTGAGCCAAAATTGGTACCCCAAATTGCATATTTTTTTAGGGTTTCTTTTTTGGGGATTACCATAACGGTTAATCCATTTTCTAGTTTCTCGATATAGACTTCTTCTTTTAGTTGTAAATTTTTAATGACTTGCATGATTTTCTTTCCTTTCTGTTTGATATAATTTTTAGCAATATTTACTTTTGAATTGTTTGAACAATTATATTCTACTATTTTGTAGTGTCTTTTAAAAAGTAGATGGTGTGTATTTTTATTTTGTTTGCTAATTCTACTACCTGCTCTTTGGTAATGGTTTCCACTTTTTTCTTGTATTCTTCTAGGGTTACGATTTCGCCTGATAGTTCTTGTCCGAAATAGTAACTAATTTGGGTGTCTTGTTCGTCTGGTATGAAATCGATAGTGGAGATAATGGTGGTTTTGGCGTTTTCAAAATCTTCTTTTGAAAATTCGCCACTTTTCATGTCTTCTAGTTGCTTTTTAATAATGTCTTGTGCTTTTTGGTAATTCTTTATTTCAATTCCAAGGCGAATAAAAATATTGTTTTTTTGCCTTAAATAGTTTGAACCTGCTGTGTAGGCAAGGCTTGCTTTTTCCCTTACGTTTTGGAATAATTTGGAGTTTGCGCCTCCCCCTAAAATCGTATTATAAACAAGAGCTACATATTTTTCTTCTGGAGTGCTGGTTTCTAAGTTTAAACCGATGACTAGTTTTCCTTGGGTAATGTCCATTTCTTCTTTTATTTCTTGTGGGGTTTGGTTATTTTCTAGTGGTGTATTTTGAATAAAATGAACCCCTCTTGGTTTTTGGGCTTGTAGTAATTTTTGTTCTTGTGCTTCTTTTTGTACTTTGAAAGCATCTAGTTTTCCAGAAATAAAAATATCGATTTTGGCGGTTTCAATTATTTTTAGATAGGTGGTATATAAGTCCCTAGCGGTAATAGATTCTAAATCTTCCACGTATCCATACTTGTATAAGCCATATGGCTTATCTTTGTACATTTCCTCAATACAACGGTCTAAGGCATACCTTCCTTTATTATCGATTTTTCCTTCTATAATTTGTTTTAGGTTTTCTTTTTCCATTGCTACATATTCATTTTTAAACCCACCATTTTCAACAAGTGGTGAAAAAACGATGTTGCATAATATATCCATTGCCATTTTTAATACATCTTCGGAATTTGGCAAAAATTCTTCATTAATGGTTTCTATATAGAATTTTAGTACATGGGTATCTCCCATTTTTTCAATTCCACAGTCAAATGATGCTCCATACATGTTTTCTAACGCGATGCTTAGGTCTCTTGATGTTTGATACTTACTACTTCCTCTTCTTAATACAGCGGAAATAAGTGCTTCTTTTGTTACATTTTCTCTTGTTAGAGGAAGTGTAAGAAAAATAGATAATAAGTTCGTTTTAAATTTATTCGTTGGTATGACATGAAGGTAAATTCCTTCTTTGATTTCAATTTTTTGGCATTCCATACGGTGTCTCCTTTCTTGTTTTTTACAATCTCTATATATCATGTGTATTTCATGAATTATTATACAGTTCTTTTTTGGTTATCTCTTAATATTTTTTTATCAACTCTCTAATTATTTCTTTTGTTGGTTTCTCCATATTAAGAAATTCCTCTATCAAATTATCTAATTACTCTTTCTATGGTTTTAGTGCTGTAATTGGCACAATATAAATACCTGTTTCTTTATCTCTTATTACTGCTGGACATTTTCCAACTATAATACACATAAATGAAGGTTTCTTTATCATATTGTTATAAAAATTCAATAAATTTATCTTTGCTTCTTCCACTTGATTGTAGCCTAGTTTTATTTCTACAGCTGCATACTCTCCATCTGAAAATTCTAAAATCGAATCTACTTCCAATCCAGTAACATTATCTCTAAAATGATATAAATGTCCATCTAAATAGTCTATATATATTCTTAAATCTCTTTCTACTAATGCTTCAAACATAAATCCAAATGTTTTTAAATCTCTTAAAAGTTTTTCTGGTGTTAATCCTAAACAAGCACATGATAATGACGGATCTGTAAGATGTCTTTTAGGCGATTTTCCAACTCTATTAGGAGAACGATAATTTTCTCCATATGCCTCTTGATTTTCAATCAAATGCAATCTATCTAATACATCTAAATAATCAATTACTGTATCTCTACTAGATAAAAGTTCTGTACCATTTTCGTATTCTTCTATATCTTTTATTATTGTTTTATTTCCTACAATTGATGCTTCATTTCTTGCTAGTGATTTTATCAACATTTTCATTTTATTTTTATCTCTTCTTTTTTCCATTCCCTCATTCATGTCTATATTCAAAATTGAATCTATATATGATTTTGGAATAAGTCCAATTTTGTTTTCACTAACATTTATATTAGCTGGCCACCCTCCTCTTATTACTAGTTTTGCTAATTGCAATATTTCT
This sequence comes from uncultured Clostridium sp., assembly GCA_948436025.1. Classification (GTDB taxonomy): domain Bacteria; phylum Bacillota; class Clostridia; order TANB77; family CAG-508; genus RGIG8482. The sequence continues at coordinate 6,344 of CAOJHH010000024.1, forward strand.
ATACTGCCAGTATTGATTGTTTCTTGCGTATTATCTAACATTTTTGTTAAAGATGCTTCTCCTGATGAATCTCCTGATTCATATAAACTCATAGTATGCATATTAAGTCTTCCTATTCTACCTGCTCCTGAATGATGTACTTTTTCTTTCATTATTTTATCTGGTAATGTTGTAGAACCTGTTATGATAAAATTTCCTTTTTCTGTGGTTTTATCGCATTCACGCCTCACTGCATCCCATATCGTTGGAACTAAATGCCATTCATCAATTAATTGAGGTTTCTTTGCTAGGTCCTTATTAAAAATTGATTTTACATCTAATTTTGCCATTTCTCTTACATCATCATCATCCATATAAACTTCACTTTTAGAATGTCTTAACGATGTCCATGTTTTACCACACCATTTTGGTCCTTCTATACTTACAGCACCAAATACTGATAAATAATCTTCTAACTTTTTCTCAATTAATCTTTTTTTATATTCTTTTTCACCAATTGCCATTTTAGTCACCTCTTTATTAAATATAGCATTTTTTCAGTAAATAGTCAATATTCGGTCGACACTTTTTAAGAAATTTGTTAGACACTTTTTAATTATTTCAATCGACATTTTTTAAGGGGGTTCTGTATTTTTTTAATTCTAACAACAACACTCATGCCTTTGGATATGGGCGATTTTCATCGCCCATACACCATCTTTTCCCTTATATTCTTACCCCAATAATTCCTTTATTACCTCATTTATTGTCTTTCCGTCCGCTGAGGTTCCCATGGCTTGTTTTGCTTCTTTCATGATGGTTCCCATGTCTTTTAGTGAGGTGGCTCCTGTTTTTTCGATAATTTGTTTTACAATGTTTGTGATTTCTTCTTTGGTTAGTTGTTTTGGTAAATAGGTAGCAAGAATTTCGATTTCTTGTTCTACTTGTTTAATTAGGTCTTCTCTTCCGCTTTTTTGGTAGTCAGAAAGTGAGTCTTTTCTTTTTTTCGATTCTTTTGCAATAATTTCTAATATTTTGTCATCTTCTAAAGTAATCGCTTTGTCTTTTTCTACTTGTAAAATAGCGGCTCTTACCATTTGTACTGTATTTTTCTTAATTTCGTCTTTTTCCTTCATGGCTGTTTTTAAATCTTCTAATAATTTTTCTTTTAACATAATTTTCCTCCTTGTATATTTATATTTTTAAAATTGCTTCGAAGCCGGGCGACTACTAGTCGCCCCTACATTTTTTCTTACTTCCCATTGCCTATCTCTTTTTATGGTATTTGATAAATATCATAGCTTTCTATTTTTCCTACTACTTCGTAATGTTCTTTTAAATAATTTAGCATTTTTTCGGATTCTTGCCAGAATAGTGGTTCATACATTAAAATTTGGGTGTTTTTCATGTGACTTATTTCTTCTATTAGTCTTTCTTCTCCATGATAGCCTAAATTTCCTAAGAATACTAAGTCCATTTTTCCGTTGTTTCTTTTCTCTGGTATGTTATAAATGGCTGCTTTGTCGGATAACATGATGACTTTGCCTTCATGATTGTTTATATATTCATTTACTTTTTCAATATGTTCTAACATTGGTGTGCTTACCGAAAGCCCATAATATGGATGATGGTAGTCTTTGATTGCCCATTCGTATGTTAGAATTCTAGAAAGTGGCGATATGCAAAGGGCAATTAACGAAACGCTTAAAATGATCGTAACACCTTTTACAATTTTTTGGCTTAAGAATTGGTTTAGCATAAGATGTGTTAAATACAGTAGTAGTATTAATAAGACTTCCATGGCAAGCATAGTGTGGGCTACATTTATAATTGGATAGATAATTAGTAGCATTGGTATTCCGATTGCTAGTAATATTTTAATGTTTTTGCCTTCTTCTTTGGTAACGTGTTTTCGAAGAATGATTGCTGAAATTACGGTAATCATACAAATTAGCATATGTGCCATGCAAATTGGGTCTAGGATACTATTTTGTGAACCGAATTCTCGTATTCCCAAGAATGCAATATTAATAAAATCCCAAAATACGCCTTGTATATATAATATTCCCAAGGTTCCCATGGATAATACAAAAGCAATTCCTAATTGTTTTAGGATATTGAAAATGGTCTTCTTATTTCTTCCCTCTATCATAATTTGAACAAGAATGGTTGCTATTACATAATAGGCGCCTATGTTTTGTTTGGTAAAGAAAATGAGATACATTAAAATTCCATTTAATATGATAAATTTGTTACTTGCCATTTCTTTTAAGGAATAATAGGTTCCGATTAGTACAAATAGCACAGCTAGTGTATTATAACTGGCTCCTCCTGTTACCAAATCGTAAGAAAAGTAATGAAAAATTAAGGTATATAGTATGGCTTTTGTTTTTTCGATTTTTAATTGTTTTAGTATTTGGTAAACCAAAAACGCTACTATGGTATATACAAAAATGTCAAACAATCGGAATATAAAGATATTTGCTCCGAATCCTTTAAACAAAACAAATCCTATCCAAAAAAAGATTGGGGTAATAATCACATTAGCATCGGTATAAATTTGGTAGCCATTTACCATCTTATAAATATTTTGAAAATTCCATATTTCATCTCCTGCAGCTAAAGGAATTTGAAATATCATGATACTTGCTGACAGAGCAATTCCCAGAAACAGGAAGATTTCCTTTTTTTCTATTGTTTTCATGTTTTTCTCCTTGAAAGAGGCGGTTTCCTTAAGAAAGGAAACCGCCTCTTTATGTATATGCTATTAAAATTTTCTTTTTCTTGCAGCCTCTGATTTTTTCTTTCTTTTTACACTAGGTTTTTCGTAATGTTCTCTTTTACGTACCTCTTGTAAAACTCCGTTTCTGGCACATTGTCTTTTAAATCTTTTTAAAGCATCTTCTATATTTCCATTATTTACTTTTACCTCTGACATTTTGTTCCCCTCCTTCCGTAGTTTAACAAGTATGTGTAATATAAGGGTTTATTTAAGTTTATTTCTTTTTTGTTTTTCTTTCCCTATTTTTTATACGAGTATTATTATATCTTACTAAGAGCAATATTGTCAATACTTTACAGGAATTTAATCAATTTTAAATAATTCTCCAAGTGGGGTGGCTTCATTAATTCTTTTGATGGCTTCTGCAAATAGTGGTGCCATGGATAGTACTTTTATTTTATCGATTTGTTTTTCTCCTGTTACGGGAACAGTATCGGTTACGACTAGTTCTTTTATTGGCGAATTCTGAATTCTTTCAATAGCTGGTCCAGATAATACTCCATGGGTACATCCTGCATAGATTTCTCTTGCGCCAAAGTGTTCTAGGATTTTGGCGGTTTCAATCATAGAACCTGCAGTATCTACTTCATCATCAAAAATAATGGCTTGTTTATCTTTTACATCTCCAATAACTGTGGTTGCAATGGCTCTATCGTCGTTTCCGTCTCTTCTTTTATCGATTAAGGCAATTGGGCACCCAAAATATTCGGAATATTTATAGGCTTTTTTGGAGCTTCCTGCATCGGTTGCTACAATGACCATATCGGTTAGATTCTTTTCTTTGAAATAGGCTTGTAATAGGTTTTGTGCAGATAGCCTGTCACAGTTAATATTAAAATAGGCTTGAATGGCTGGGTTGTGTAAATCGCAAGTAATGACACGGTCTGCTCCAGCTGCTTCTATTAATTGTGCCATTAGTTTTGCGGTAACTGGAATACGTGGTTGGTCTTTTTTGTCTGACCTTGAGTAGATGAAATATGGTAATACCACATTTACTCTTCTAGCAGATGCACGTTTTACAGCATCTACGGTAATTAGCATTTCCATGACTCTTTCGTTTACTGGTGGTTCAGTGGTTTGGACAATATAGACATCTTGTTCTCGAACGGTTTCTAGGATTTGTACAAAATTATTGTCGTTTTTAAATTTAATAGAACTAATTTCTCCTACTGGTAATTCTAAGCAATCACAAATATCTTTTGTAAATTTTTCTGCTGATTTACTACAAGCAAAAATCTTAATATTTTCCATAAGAAAACCCCTTTTCTCTTTTTTTACTACGACAATTATATCCTTCTTTTTTGGTTTTGTACATACTTTTTTTCATATTTTGTAGAAAAATGTAAATAAGAACCTGACCCACCACACAAGCAAAGCCTGTGGATGAGGTACTTAAGAAACCTTGTTACTTTCGTAATAAAATAAAAAGACAGAAAACTCTGTCTTTAATTTGCTTTTTTTATTTCTTCCTCTTCTACATCTGCCCAAATAATTTGTCCTGCTTGTACACTTTTTTGTACATCGATTAATCGTTGGTTTTCGGAACCTCTAAATTTTAAGGATGGATTTTTTCTTTCTTCTTCAAATTTTCCATCTACAATGACATCAATATCGGAAATTAATTCTTTGGTTTCTTGCCAAGTGTTACACATTTTTCCCATAACATCTTTTTCAAAGTCAAAACCGGTATAGCACCAAATGCTTTTGTTTGGGAATTTTTCCTTTACTTGTCTTACTAGTGGTAATAACCCTTTTTGGTTTTGATATTCTAAAGGTTCTCCTCCAAGTAAGGATAGTCCTTCTATGTAATCATGGTCTAAGTCTTTTAACACTTGGTTTATGGTTTCTTGGGTAAATTCTTGTCCATAATTAAAGTTCCATGCCACTTCATTAAAGCACCCTTTACAATGGTGGTTACACCCACTAACAAATACACTAACACGAACTCCTGGTCCGTTTGCCACATCACATTCTTTTATACTGGCATAATTCATATTCTAGCCTCCTTACGTCGTTTCGAAATTAGAGGTTAGAAGATTTCTCTATCTAACGTCTAATTTCTAACGTCCAATTTCTAATTACAAATGCAATACTCTTGATCGAATTTCTTTCGTTTTTCCTTCATTCCAAAAGTTTTCTCCTAGGTATCCACAAGTTCTTCTAGTTACATTCATTTTGCTATGGTCTTTGTTTCCACATTGTGGACATTCCCATTCTCCTTGTTCATTGATGATGATTTCTCCATCAAAACCACATACATGGCAGTAATCCGATTTCGTATTAAATTCCGCATATTGGATATTGTCATAGATGAATTTTACTACTTCTTCTAAGGCTTTTAAATTATTTTTCATGTTTGGTATTTCAATGTATGAAATAGAACCTCCAGAAGAGATTTTTTGGAATTCACTTTCAAATGCTAGTTTTTGGAAACCATCAATTTTTTCTCTTACATCAATATGGTAAGAATTGGTGTAGTAACCTTTATCCGTAATATCTTTAATTTCTCCAAAACGTTCCTTATCAATTCTTGCAAAACGATAACATAGGCTTTCTGCTGGTGTGCCATATAGAGCAAATCCAATGTTGGTTTCTGCTTTCCAACGGTTGGTGGTTTCTCGTAAATGGTTCATTACTTTTAGGGCAAAATCGTGTCCTTCTTTAGTGGTTTGTGATACCCCTTTTACTAGTTTGGTTACTTCGTAAATTCCAATATATCCTAGAGAAATGGTTGAGTATCCTCCTTTTAGTAAGGAATCAATTTTCTCTCCAGATTTTAAACGAGCAATGGCTCCATATTTCCAATGGATTGGGCTTGTATCTGATGTCGTACCAAGTAGAGCATAATGTCTACACATTAAGGCTTCTTTACAAAGTTCTAATCTTTCATCTAATAATTTCCAGAATTTATCTTCATCCCCATTTGCAATAATTCCGATTTGAGGTAAATTTAAGCTAACAACTCCTTGGTTAAATCTTCCTTCAAATTGATAGTTTCCATTTTCGTCTTTCCATGGTGATAAGAAACTTCTACATCCCATAGGGCTAAATACGTTTCCTTCATAGTTTTCACGCATTTTCTTTGCGGAAATGTAATCTGGGTACATTCTTTTACTAGAACATTTTACGGCAAGTCTTGTTAAGTAATCATATTTTCCACCGGTTAGGTTGTTGTGTTCATATAGTACATACACTAGTTTTGGGAAAGCTGGTGTGACATACACTCCTTTTTCATTTTTAATACCTTTATAACGTTGTCTTAGAATTTCTTCAATAATCATGGCATTTTCTTCAATGTATGGGTCATTGTCTTCTAAGTTTAAAAATAGTGTAACAAAAGGAGATTGTCCATTTGTTGTCATTAGGGTATTAATTTGATATTGTATGGTTTGCACCCCTGCTGCTAGTTCGGTTCTTAAACGCTGTTCTACGATATCGTTTATCATTTCTTTGGATAGCTTATCTTTGTAGCTTTCTTCTAGTTCTTTTTGGAATTTTTCTTTGCTTTTTCTTAAATATTTTCCTAAGTGTTTTAAATCGACACTTTGTCCACCATATTGGTTACTTGCTACTGCTGCAATAATTTGAGTTGATACCGTACAAGCTACTTGGAAGCTTTTTGGGCTTTCAATTAGTTTTCCATTCATTACAGTTCCATTGTCTAGCATGTCTCCAATATTAATTAAGCAACAATTGAAGATTGGTTGTAGGAAATAGTCTGCATCATGGAAGTGTAGTACTCCTTCTTCATGTGCTTTGGATATTTTTTCTGGAAGTAGAATTCTTTTGGTTAAGTCTTTTGATACTTCTCCTGCAATATAGTCTCTTTGGGTAGAAGCCAAAACAGCATTTTTGTTTGAGTTTTCTTCTAATAATTCTTTGTTTTGGTTTTTGATTAATCCTAAAATGGATTCATCGGTTGTGTTTTGTTTACGTACCAATGCTCTTGTATAGCGATATACAATATATTTTTTGGCAAGTTCGTATTTTTCATGTAACATTAATTGTTCTTCAATAATGTCTTGAATGTCTTCTACTAACATTCTTTTTTTATCTAAATCTTGAATATATTGAATAATTTCATTAATTTCCTCTTTGCTTGCTCTTTCTTTTGAGCGTACCTCTCTGTTTGCTTTTTCAATTGCTGTTACAATTTTGTCTCGATTATAATCGACTGCTCTTCCATCTCTTTTAATTACTTTCATGTTTTTCTCCCCCTCTAAATTATGCTCTTATTATATCGTATCTTTTATATTTTTCTGTTGCAATTGCAACAAATTATGAGAATAAGGGGTTTGTCTTTTTCGTTTCCGCTTGCATGTAAGAAAATTTCTTTTGTTTCATTTATATTACAAATATATGACATTCCCATTTTGTCGAATTTCGTCTATAATCCTCGATAATTTTCTTGTTGCATTTTTCAGTTACATTATGTATAATTAAGTAAGTTCTAGGAAAAGGTAGATGGATATGGATATGAATTTTGATTTATCCAAATTTGTAACCGATTTGGATAGGGAATGTGCTAGGGCACAAAAAAAATCATTTAAAAAGGGAGAGCTTATTACTTCTTACATTGCGAAGCGTAATCAGCTTTGTTTTATGATGTCTCGGAGAAGCTGACTTAATTCGTTACGACTTAAACGGAAACCGTACCATTGTAGAACATTTTTCGAATAATGATATTTTTGGTGAAATTTTTTATGTGGTCAATACTAATAACGAATTATTTGTAGAAGCCAAAAAACCATGTACTGTCTTATTTTTCATTTACGATGATTTGCAAGCTAAATGCAATCCAAATTGCACCTTTCATACGATTTTATCTACTCATCTTTCTACTTTATTTTTAGATAAAGTAATTGAACTAAATACCAGAATTGAATTATTAAGCAAACGAACCATTCGTGAAAAACTGCTTGGTTATTTTAATGTAGTTTCTTCAAAGAACATGGGAAGAACCTTCCAAATTCCCTTCTCTCTTACCGACCTTGCGGATTACTTAAGCATTGATAGAAGTGCTATGATGAGGGAATTAAAGCTATTAAAAGAAGACGGATTTATCGAAAAAAGCGGAAATCGTATTCGTTTGTTGTATAAGTAATATATGATTTAGATCAAAGAAATTTTATGAAGTTTCCTTATATCTTAGGAGGAATACGAAAGGAATGAATTTTTATGGAAAAACTTACAAAATTGTTTTTATTTGTATGTTTGTTTGTAGTTGGGGTGACGATTAGTATTGCTACATTAGAAAACGGCTTGCTATTATCTGTTTTATCCTTTTTATTGGTGTTTCTATTTACGAAAAAGGTTAAAATTAAGAATTTTCCGCTTTTCTTGTTTTTGTTTACGTTAATGACTCGAATTGTTGCTGTTTTGTTGGTAGAAATTCCCATTCAATCAGATTACTATATTATGTATGATGCTGCGATTAGTGTTATTCATGGGGATTTTTCGTTTGGAAAATCGTTTTATTTTTCAAACTGGGGATACCAATTAGGTCATGTGTTTTACCAAGCTCTTATGCTAAGAATTTGGAATGATGTGTTGTTTTTAAAGATTTTAAATTGTGTGTATTCTTCTGTGATTGTGCTTTTAGTGTATCTTTTATTAAAAAAGATGGTAAGCGAAAATTCTTCTCGTATGATGAGTTTAATTTATAGTATTTCATTGTATCCGATTTATTTAAATATGACACTTAGTAACCAACAATTATCGCTTATGCTTACTCTCATTGGAATATATTTCTTGTTCCATAAGAAATATCATTGGATACATCTACTAATTGCTGGACTTTTCATTGGTCTTGGAAATATTGAACGTCCTGAAGGAATCGTGTATTTGCTTACAATTTTTATTTATTATGTGTTTACCTTAAAAGATGTTAAATTGATTTTAAAAAATACTGCTATTGTTGTAGTTTCTGCACTGCTAATTACCAATCTAGCTTCTTTTGTATTAATAAAATCAGGAGTTAGTGAGATTGGATTGAAGAATACAAATTCGTACTGGAAGTTTTTGCTTGGCTTTAATTACGAGTATAATGGAAAAAATAATCCAGCAGATGATCAATATGGAGATTCTCTCGAAAAGGAAAAAGAGGTTTTGTTTGAAAGGATTACGGATGTTAAACGAATTCCTTGGTTATTCTATAATAAAATTCAAATTCAATGGCTATATAGTGATTTGGAATTTAGTTTTAATGCAAATCATGCCTCTAAAATTTCGAATAAGGTGATGCATGTCGCCATAAATTACATCAAGGTCATCAATGTTTTTAGCCTTGCTTTGGCATTTATTGGTATTCTAGTACATGCAAGGCGAAAAAATGTAGAAAAATCTTTGCTTACCAATCATTCTACCGACAATCTACAACATTCAATTGGTTTGTTTTTTATGATTAATTTGCTGGTTTATTTTGGAGTCTATTTGTTAATTGAAGTAAATGCGAGGTATTATTATAACCCACAAATTGCTGTTATTTTATTAGGTGGTATGGGGTTAGAATATGTTGTAAATTGGTATGAAAAACATCGTAAACAATTATTTGACTAATATTAAAAAACAAACTGAAATTCATTTTTGTATAATATATGTAAAATAGAGAATAGCGTTTGCTATTCTCTATTTATTTCTTATAGTACAAATTTCTTAATTAAGATAATTCCTCCAGCTAGTGTTACTAGAATAATTCCAGCTAGTATAAAGTAAATTCTTAACTCTCCTGTTTTGATAGCTAGTATTACTGGTGCTTGGTCGATATCGTCTTCTCCTGTTTTTTTGTTGTTTGGTGTTGAGTCGATGTCTGGGGTGTCTTCGTATTCGTTGTAGTCTTTGCTAATTTCTGCCCAGTTTACTTTTAAGCCTAAATTGTCTCCGCTGTTTTCCCATGTTAGGACGATTTCGACTGTGGTGCTTTCTCCTGGTTTTAGTAATATGTCTTTACATTGGTCAGTTACGACTTCTTTTTCGCTAAGCTGTGTCCATTTTGGGTTGTCTGCCGCATTAAATCTTAGTCCATCCGGAATGTAGTCTTTTATTTCTTTTACGTATCCTTCAATTTCCCCTTCATTGGTTACTTTTATTTTGTAACGGAATTTGACGGTTACTTTGTTTATGTCTTTTGCTTTTAGGTCTACTTTTACGACTGGTTCTGGGTTTTCGTCTCCGGTGTGTCCCGTTTCTGTGATGACTTCATCTTTTCCTTGTTCTTTTACAATGGCTTGGCTTACCCATTTTTTAAGGGCTAAGTCGAAGTATTTTACTCTCACTTTTTCAATATCGATGTCGTCTTCGTCTGGGTCTTCGTTTCCTGGGGTTGAGTCTACATCATCGACTGGGTCTCCTTCTTCATCGGAATCTTCTGAGATTTCGGCAGTGTTTATTAGAATTCGGTCGGATGTGTTTGGCTCAGTTACTTTGAAGGCGATTTTGACATCTCTATGGTCTGGATTGGTGTCACTAAGTCCAGCTTTTTTGTTAAATCCTTTTAGTAAGTTTGCTCCTTCTTCTTTTTCTTGGTCTTTGGATAGATAATCGGTGGTGATTTTTTTAGCTTCTTCTACTTTGTCAGTTTCGTTTCCATCTTCATCTATCATTTTCCAACGGTATTCTTTATTGGTTTCGTTTTCTGGTAAGAATACTAATCCTTCTGGTAAGTCATCGGTTACTTCACTTGCGTATCCTGCCATGGTTCCTTCGTTGTAGATTCTTATGGTATAGGTGACAATGTTTCCATTTGCTACTAGTACTGGTTCTTTGGTGTGGTCGTATTTGATGTTTCCGTCATCTCCCATACTTAAACTTGGGTAACGGTTGTTGTAGTCTAGTGTGTTTACTTTGGTGATGAATTTTCTTAGTGCTAAATCGAAGTATTCAATGACAACACTATCGAAATCGTCGTCATCTTCCTGTCCTGGGATGTATTTGTCTCCTCTGTCGATTTCATCTTGTTTGTAGTTTGGTAGTTTGTCGTCCTCTGGTAATTTTACATTGTCTTCACTTGAGTCTACGTCTTTTACTTCGTGTCCGTCTTTATCGGTAAATTTGGTGATTTCTGCAATGTTGACAATTCGGTCACTGTATTTTGGGTCGCTAGTTACGACTTTACAATTTACACTAATTTCTTTATACGATAAGGTGGTTCCGTCAAAAGCTTTTATTAGGTTCTTTTCACTTTTTTCTTTGGATAGGTAATCGGTTTTGATGGTTCTATGGGTTTTATCGGTTTCGTCATATACCCATCCTTTTTGTTTGTTTTCTTCGTCCTCTGGTAAGAATTCTAAATGTGCTGGTAAGTGGTCTGTAATTTCGGATGCATATCCATCTTTTGGTCCTTCGTTATATACTCTTATGGTATAGGTAACAATATCTCCTACTCTTACGGTAAGTGGTGCTTTTGGATGATTGTAGGTAGCTGTGGTTGTAGTTTTGTTTTGTAATCCGGTAATGTCTACTACTGGCTCTCTACTTACATCTGGCACTTTTCCATTCACTGCTGTGATGAATTTTCTTAAACTTAGGTCAAAGTAGATAATTCTTACACTATCAAAGTCATCATCATCTTGCTGTCCTGGAATATATTTATCCCCTCTGTTAATTTCATCTAGTTTGTAGTTTGGTAAGTTTTCATCTAGTGGTAATTGCACATTTGCTCCCCCAGAGTCACGGTCGGTGACTGGGTTTCCATATTTATCACTAAATTTGGTAATATCGGCAATGTTAACAATTCGTTTTTCAAAGGTTGGTGGTGCAATTACCTTACATTTTACTTTTACTTCTTTATAGTCTAATTGGGTTCCGTTAAAGGCTTTTATGATGTTATCGCTATCTACCGTTTTTGATAAATGTGCGGTTTTTATGGTTCTTAAAGTGGTATCGCTTTCATCATAGTACCAGCCATTCGCAATATTTTCTTCATCCTCTGGTAAGAATTCTAACTGTGCTGGTAGGTGGTCTGTTATTTCGTTTACATATCCGTCTTTTTGTCCTTCATTGTATACTCGTATGGTATAAGTAACAATGTCTCCAATTTCTACCGATAGTGGTGCTTTTGGATGGTTATAAATAGCGGTTGTTGAGGTTCCAGCTTTTAGTCCTGTTATATCTACTATTGGTTCACGGCTTGTTTTTGGTGCTTCTCCATTGACTGCACTTATGAATTTTCTTAATGATAAGTCAAATGGTTTTACTTTAATGTAGACACTATCGAAGTCATCATCGTCTTGTTGTCCTGGAATATATGGGTCTTTTCTATTAATTTCGGTTTGTTTGTATCCTGGTAATGCATTATCGTTTGGTAGGTTTACATTTTTTGCTTGTGAGTCACGGTCCGTTATCGTATTTCCGTCCCTATCGGTAAATGCAGTAATATCAGCTATGTTGACTATTCGTTTTCCTTCTTGGGTCGTTACTTTTAATTTGCATCTTACCTTTAAATCTTTATATTGTAGGGTATCTCCTCCATCATAAGCAGTAATTAGATTCTTTTCTCCATTTGCCTTCGATAGGTAACTCGTTTTTATGGTTCGATTAGTTTTATCGCTTGGGTCGTAACTCCAACCATAGGATTTATTAACACTATCGTTTGGTAAGAATTCTAGTTCTGGTGGTAAATGGTCGGTAATTTCTGTTGCATATCCGTCCTTTTTTCCTTCATTATATACTCGTATGGTGTAGGTAATAATAGAACCTTCATTTACTTCTAATGGTGCTTTTGTGTGGTTATAAGTTGCTGTTGTTTTTCTTCCTGCTTTTAGGTCGGTTACATCTACTTGTGGTTCACGACTTATGGTTGGTACTTTTCCATCTACTTCACTAATAAATTTTCTTAAACTTAAGTCAAATGGTAATGGTGTTGGTATTTTGATGCTATCTGAAGCCGTATAGGTTTGTGGTCCTTTTTCTACTAATACGACTGGTTGGTCATCGGTATGTAATGTATTTGGGGTACCTTTTGTATAATAATATGCTGAGGTTCTTTGGTAGCTTATATTCATATCAAATTTAAGTGTTTTTCCTGCTTCGCTTTCTGGTACTCTTACATAAAAATCTTGGTTTAACGAAATTTGATTATTGGCTACTGGATTTTTGTTTGCATCTAATAAGGTATAACTTGCACCAGAAAATCCTAGGGTGGTTGTTGTATAAGCAAGGTCAGAATTTCGATTAATTCGGTAAGGTCCTACAATATAGTTTCCGTTATTGTCTGGTGTGGTTTGTACTCTTGCTTTATCAAAGGTTAATGGTGTTACCGCATCTTTTGATACATAGTTTCCTTGTTTTTTGGCTTCTGTTAAGAAGTAATGATATAATAGTTCACATTCTTCTTGGCGAAATCTTCCAGACTCTCTATCCTCTGTATCATATAAATCTGAGAAGGTATTATATCCACTATCATTATTGGTCCAATTGTTAAATAATAATTCTGGTAAGGTTTCTGCATTGTAGTTACTGTTATTATTGTTTGTAAAATACCAAATTACCATTTGTTGAATTACTTCAATATCATCATCGGTAATGCTTGCATATTGTAATTCATTTGCATTGTCTATAATATCTGCATTGATGAATAATGCTATTTTGTCAGCTTGTGTACTTTTCTTTGGCAAATACATGTTATCTAATAGCCACATTACTTTATTATAGGCTGACGGGTCAGTCTTAAATACATCAATTGCTTGCAATCTTGCTAATACGGTATCTTTTTGCGATTTCATGTCATATTTTAAATTATATGTTTTTTGCACAGTGGTTGTATTCGCATCACCTTCTTGTAACATGAAACCATATTCTGCTTTCAAACAATAAAATGCATTCGCATAGGAAATGGTGTAATTTCCTTCACTTGGATAAGATACAATTTTCCATATTTTTTTCGTTGGCATTCCGTTTGATTTTAATCCTCCAAAACCATATGCTGCTCCGCCTTTTCCATTTTGTGGCTCTCTTACATTGGTTAGTCCTAATACATAGTTGTCAGCTGCTGCATATGACTCGCTCACATTTATGGTTAAGGTTGTCACTACAATAAACATCATTGCCATAAACAGTCCGATTAATTTTTTAAGTTTCATAATCCTTACCTTCCTTTAAACATAATTACTCTATAATATATTTTACTTTGCTATTTTTCTTTCGTCAATAGTAGGTTTTTCCAATTTTTTTCGTTTTTAGTTTCCCATAAAAAAATCCCTTTACGGAAGCTACTTTTTCGAAAATTCATTTTAAAACCTAATTTAGTGTTACAATTATATAACATTTTTGTAATATTTGCAACGAATTATGTAGAATTTCTTAATTTTTTCGTACCCGCGTAAGTCTTTTAAAATTTTGTCATACTTTTTTACTTTCTTGCATATTATTTAATACATGAATTTTTTATGCGAGATCTTGACTTCTGGATGAATTTTTGCTATGATAGTATTTAGTTTCTACATAGTAACTCATCTAAACAATAGAATATCGCCCTAGCAAGGCGAAGTTCCTAAGTTTGTCATTTTCTTTTATGCAGGTATAGTTTAGTGGTAAAACGAGACCTTGCCAAGGTTTAGTCACGAGTCCGATTCTCGTTACCTGCTCCAAAAAATTTTATATGGCGAGTTAGCCAAGCGGTAAGGCACGAGTCTGCAAAACTCTGATGGTGGGTCCGACTCCCACACTCGCCTCCACAAAGAAACGGAAAAAGCATTGACATATCAATGTTTTTTCCGTTTCTTTGTGTTTTTACATTCATCTATAAATTTTATTTTTTATCCTTTTGCAATTCCGCAAAACGTTTTATTTTCATGGTTGTTGTTTTTTCAAATTCGTCTTTTTTGATTTCTAGGTTTTTGATTGCTTTATAGGAAGTTAATTTTTTGTTTACTTTTTTTATTTCTTCCCATATGATTTTGTGGACTTCTTCTTCTTTTAAATCTTTTCCCTGTTTTTCTTCTATTTTTTCGTAGTCTGGTATTACTTTTACCGATAGTACCAATTCCTTAGAGCCTTCCTCTTCCTTACCATATACCATACATTCTTTAATTTCTTCTATTTTTCCAAGTAATAGTTCAATTTCTTCTGGATAAATGTTTTTTCCGTTTTGGGTTACAATGACATTTTTACTTCTTCCAGTAATAAATAGGTAGCCATCTTCATCTAAATACCCAACATCTCCGGAGTTAAACCATCTTTCCCCATCGATTTCGTGAACGACTTCCTTGGTTGCTTGTTCGTCTTCATAATACCCAAGCATTAAGGTGTCGCTTTTAATAAATACTTCTCCTTCTCCTACTTCGTTTGGATGATTAATTTTTAACTTCGCACATGTTACGGCTTTTCCGGCAGAACCTACTCTTGGGTCGAATTCTGGTGTTAGGGCTGCAATTGGTGCGGTTTCGGTTAACCCATAGCCTTGTAAGAAACTAATTCCTATGTCTTGTACCCATTTTCCTACTTTTGGATCGATTGGAGCTGCTGCTGATACAATAATTCGAAGGTTTCCCCCTAAGTTCTCATAGATTTCTTTGAATACTTTTCGTTTTACATCGATATTGACCCCTTTTAGGGCATTGGTTAGATGTATCATGGATTTTACTAGTTTGTCTTTTTTGCTTTTTACAATGTTGGCATTTATTTTTTTATATAAGTTTTCCACTAATAAGGGAACCGTTAGCATAATGCTTGGTTTGGTTTCTTGTAAGTTTGGTACAATGTATTTTAGCCCTTCACAAATAGCAACTGAGGCACCTACGGACATTGGTAGTAAAAACCCGATACTGGATTCATAGGTATGGTGTAATGGTAGTACCGAAAAGAAGCGGTCTTGTTCCCCTATGTACACATAGGCTCCTACTACATTTACATTTTGGCTCAAGTTTTTGTTGTTAATCATAACTCCTTTTGCTTTTGAGGTTGTCCCTGAGGTAAAGATTAATACTTTAAATTCCTCAGGGTCAATTTCAATATCCATAAGAGTATGGTCACCAGATTCTACCATTCGGTTTCCTTGTTCGATGAGGTAGCTTGCTCCTACGTCTCGCCCCTGAATGTCACTCTTTTCGTTCATTTCGATAAAATATTCTACTCCTGGTAAATTGTCTTTTATTTTTTTGATGACTTCTTTTTTCTTGGTAGAATAAATAATTGCACTTGCTTTAGCACGTTTTACGACATTTTCAATTTCATTGGCTGGTAGTTCTTTATCCACTGGAACGGCAATTCCTACACCACATAGCATGGCAATGTAAGATACATACCAATGGTAAGTGTTTTCTCCTATAATGACGACTCGTTTTTCTTTTAGGTTTAAAAGCTTAATCAGCCCTGTTCCTAGTCCAATGACATCTTTTCGGAATTGTCCATAAGAAATTTCGGTAAATGGTTCTTTATGATCAAATTTTTCTAAAATGAATGGTCGATCTTTAAATTCGACGGTTACTTTATCAAAAACTTCTTTAATGGTTTTATAGTTTTTGGTTTCGTATTTTATTTTTTTCTTAATTACTGGTTGTTCTACCGTTTCTTCATCAATCTCTGAGATTCCCTCCATTTTTAATTTTGGAAATTTAAAATTGGGTACTTTGAAATCTTTTAATATTCTCAAATTTTATCACTCCCCTAAAGTTATATGCTCTTATTATGGCATATTATTTTGGTTTTGTAAAGATCTAGGAGATTACTTACTTACGAAAGTAATCTCCTAGTTATACCATGGTTGCAAAAATTCCTAGTATAAAACCACATATGTTACCAATACTATTCATTCTTCCTGTATATAATTTACTGGATTCTGGAATTAATTCTCCAGATACAATATATAACATAGCTCCTGCTGCAAAAGATAAGCAAATAGCAATAACCTCTTTGGAAATGGTTCCAATTAGTGCTCCAAAAAAGGCCCCCACTCCTGTTGTAATGCCTGATAGTATTACATAAAAGATTACTTTGGATATTTTCATTCCACCGTTTTTCATGGGAACTGCCATAGAAACTCCTTCTGGAATATCATGTAACAAAATAGCAAGTGCTAAGGAATACCCAAGTTTAATAGAGGCTCCAAAACCAGAACCTATGGCTAGACCTTCTGGGAAATTATGTAGTGCTAGACCAATGCTTACAATAATTCCTGTTTTTAATAGACTGTTTTGTGATTTTGCTTGTTTTATATTTGTGTTAAACTTTTTTTGAACAAGCATGTCACAGGCAATCATACTAGCCACACCAAATAGAATGCCTAAAATAATAAGAGGAATTCCCGATATTTCCAATGCTTCTGGTATCAAATCAAAACACACAATGGAAATCATAAGTCCAGATGCTAAAGATAAAATGAAACTTAAAAATTTATTAGAGGTATTTTTAAAGGCAACCCCAATTAATCCTCCTAATGTGGTTCCAAAGGTTCCGAAAAATAATCCAATTAACGTTGTCTTTAATAAATATGGCATAAAAATAACCTCCTATTCCACCGTAGGGGCTTTGCATTGGTCGTCCGTCTTCATAGAACATTTCCATCCTTTCTCTAAAGAACGGACGTGCCATGCACGCCCCTACAAGTATATGCAATTATTTGTTTTTTTATTCTTCCTCACCTTTTAATCGTTCTGCTCGGTCTGCTGCAATTAATGAATCGATCATTTCATCTAAATTACCATTTAAGAAATCTTCCATTTGGTAAATACTAAGACCAATTCGGTGGTCAGTAATACGTCCTTGTGGATAGTTGTAAGTTCTAATCTTTTCGGAACGATCTCCGCTTCCTACTTGGCTTTTTCTTTCATTGGCAAGTTCTGAATCTCGTTTTTGTTTTTCAATTTCGTATAGCCTAGAGCGTAGTAATCTCATGGCATATTCACGGTTTTGTAATTGGGAGCGTTCGGTTTGACATTCTGCTACAATTCCTGTTGGAATATGGGTTAAACGAACCGCTGAGGAGGTTTTGTTGACATGTTGTCCTCCGGCTCCTGATGCACGGTATACATCCATTTTAATATCACTTGGGTTAATTTCTATTTCAACGTCTTCCACTACTGGAAGAACCGCTACCGTGGAGGTAGAAGTATGAATTCTTCCACTAGATTCTGTATCTGGTACTCTTTGTACACGGTGAACACCACTTTCAAATTTTAATCGACTATAAACACCTTTTCCCGTTACCATAAAAGATATTTCTTTATAGCCTCCAAGTCCTGTTTCATTTTCGTTTAAAATTTCTAGTTTCCAATGTTTACTTTCTGCATACATGGTATACATACGAAATAGCGTTCCTGCAAATAGAGCTGCTTCTTCTCCCCCAGCTCCTCCACGAATTTCACAAATAACGTTTTTGTCATCATCTGGGTCTTTTGGAATTAACAAAAATTTCAATTCTTCTTCTAATATTGGCAATTTTTCTTTTGCCTCTAACATTTCCATTTCTGCTAAGTCTTTCATTTCCTTGTCTTTTTCGGTTTCCATGATTTCTAATGCTTCTTTATAATTTGTTTGTGTTTTTTTGTATTCTCTATATTTTTCTACAATTGGGGTCATATCAGAATGTTCTTTCATTAATTTTTGCCATTCACTCGTTCTAGCAATTACTTCTGGATCACTAATTTGGACGGTTAGTTCATCATAACGCTTTTCCACATCATCTAATTTTTGAAACATGATTTCTCGTCTCCTTCTTTTTTATTCTTATGTATTATACACGATTTTTCGTAATATAGCAATATGAGTTAAATAATCTGGGGAAAAATAGAAAGAAAATTTTAAGAAAAATAT
>CAOJHH010000025.1 GCA_948436025.1 uncultured Clostridium sp.
TCTGTTCTTAATTTATATGAAAATACATCACTCTATATAGTTCACGGATTCAGGAATATGAAAGAATAAACATAAATAAGGTATACAATAAAGCATATATGTGTTAAAATAAGGGGAAAAAGGAGAGTGAAAATAGGTGAAAGACTTAAAAAAGACCTTTTTAACCATATTTATAGGTCAAACGATGTCATTATTAACAAGTGCGATTGTACAGTATGCTATTATTTGGCATATTACATTTAAAACAGGTTCTGCGGTTGATTTAGCAATGGCAACCATTGCGGGAATTTTACCACAGATTTTATTAGGACCAATAGCAGGAGTTATTGTAGACCGATTTGACAGAAAGAAAATAATGATGTATTCAGATGGAATGATTGCGGTTGCAACACTTGTTTTAGGGATATTATTTTTATATGGTGAGCCCTCTATGATGGGAATGTATATTGTATTAGCAGTTCGTTCTTTAGGTAGTACATTTCATTCGCCAAGTTTTACCGCATCGATTCCTATGCTTGCTCCAAAAGAGAAACTTGTAAAAATATCGGGAATTAACCAAACCATCAATTCCATTACACTAATTATTGCACCAATTCTTGCTGGGATTTTATTTGGAGCAATTCCATTGCCATACATTATCTTTTTAGATATTATTGGTGCGATATTTGGTATTGGTAGTATTGCCATGGTACATATTCCAAATCCGGAAAAGAAGGAAGAAAAAAGCAATATTTTACTGGAAATGAAACAAGGTTTTTGGGAAATCAAACAATCGAGATTTTTACTAATTTTAACGATTTATGTTATTGCAATTTGTATTATATTTATGCCAATTGCCTCAATGTATCCACTTATTACCAAAAATTATTTTAGGTTAGAGGCGATACATGTAAGCATTGTAGAAGTGTTATTTTCAATTGGGATGTTAGTGGGAGGAATTGCTATGGCAAAAGAAGTTGGCTTCCGAAAAAAGCAATATACCATTTTAGTAGCAATGCTAATTTTTGCAGTAGCTCTAATTGCCTCAGGCTTAATACCAAACTCAATGTTTTGGATGTTTGTGTTTTTAACGTTTGTTATGGGAAGTATGGGACCATTTTTTGAAGGACTCTATACTGTTATTCTACAAACCAAAATAGAACCACAAAAACAAGGAAGAGTATTTTCAATTGTAATGAGTTTCATGCAACTTGCTACACCAATTGGACTATTCCTAGTAGCACCAATTGCCGAACAAATAGGAGTAGAGAAAATGTTTGTAATTTCTGGAATATTAATGATTATTGCAACACTGGTTACGATTAGTTTAAAAACAATAAGGAACGAGGAGTAGCAACCTATCGTTTAGAGAGATATAAAAGAAAAAACAAAGAGGTTACATAAAGGCGTTGCACAAATCAACATAATGTTATATAATACTAACATAAACTGATTTGAAAATTCTCTCCCAAGACAAATCGGTTTAAATAAGCGAAAGCGAGGAGAACAATATGGAACGAGAGGCAGTAGTAACCTTTATTCAACAGGAGACAAAACGGCTAAGAGAGGAAGAACACCTTGATGACTTGGTCAAAGCAAATTGCTTTGATGAATTAAAACAGCTAGAGTGTCGTATCATTAAACCTGTAAGTGATTTTATTCGTGAAGAGGGTTTATGGTTGGAGGATAAAGAAATCCAAGAAGGAAATTGTACTGCAACAGCAATATGGTTTGCTATTTGTACACATGAAATAAATGAATACCTCTTTATAAATGAAGAAAAATTTGCATTTAGAATGGCAAGAGAAGAAGGTCTCCTTGGCAAGAACCTTGCAGCGCAGATGCTTGATGGTGCAGATTTATATGAAATTGACGAGGAGGAGTTCTTCTCAGACCATTATGTACAGGAATTTGATGAAAAGTACAGGCTTGAGGGAGCATTCGATTAGGACTAGAAAAACTGAATATGATGGGAGAGAATGTGGTTAGATTTTGACCAAAATAAAAAAGGTGGTAAGGTATGTTTTTTGTACTTTGCCATCTTTTCCTAGATACGGAAACCTAATAAAAAATACGATAAGTGTTGTGAAATGTAATATAAAGTGATATAATATTTTACAATAGTCAATTTTGAAAAACTCTCTCGTAAAAATTAATTGGCTAAAACAGAAAGGATAGGAGTAATCATGAATAAAAGTCAATTTCTTCGGATATTGGAAAACAAATTTCCAATTATGGAGGCGGCAAAGTTAACGCAATTAATCGTTGATGGTAACTTTGCAGAAGCTAGGGAAGTATTAGAACAATTTGAATATAATTCACTAGTAGTTTATTTAAAATCGGAACAATTTGAAAAAATGGAAGTCTGGGAAATTCCCAAATCATATAAAATTACTTTTATATGGTATATGTTCCAATCTAGGCGTAATGAAGAAGAATTATTAAGAGAGCCTCAGGAATGGAAAATGGATTTATTACAGTTTGCCCAGACACAAACAACAGAAATGGCGGATCTAATTAGAAAAATCGTTGGTAAGCTGGATAAGTACCATTTTATCAATGACTATAATAGCTTAGAAGAGCTGTTAAAGTAAAAACTAAATATTGAGACGAGAGAGGCATATGCCAAATGAGGAAAGATAGCAAAATAGCATTTTTATTTTGCTATCTTTTGTATACAAATAAAGTAATTTTTGAAAAAATTTTATAAAAACTATTGACTTGGAGTTAAATTTAAGGATAAATAATAAGTAAAAGAAAAAACATAAGAAAGGATTGATGGAAAATGGAAAAAGCAAAAGTGTATTTTACAAGAGAAATCACGCCAGAAAATGTGGTTAAAATGTATGAAGCATTAGGAAAAAAACTACCAGGAAAGGTTGCGGTAAAAGTGCATTCAGGAGAAAAAGGAAACCAAAATTATTTACATCCTGAATTCATGAAACCAATGGTAGAGCATGTAAATGGAACTATTGTAGAATGTAATACTGCCTATGAAGGTGAGAGAAATTTAACCGAAAAACATCAAAAACTAATGGAGGCTCATGGCTGGAGTGCCTATTTTGATGTGGATATTATGGATGCAGAAAAGAATGACAAAGTATTAGAAATTCCAAATGGAAAAGTCATTAAGAAAAATTATGTAGGTAAAAATATTGACAATTATGACTCCATGTTAGTATTATCGCATTTTAAAGGTCACCCAATGGGAGGTTATGGTGGAGCATTAAAACAATTATCGATTGGAGTTGCATCTTCAGCAGGGAAGTCATGGATTCACTCAGCGGGCGTAACAAAAGACCAAACAGAACTATGGGATCATGTTGCAAAACAAGACCAATTTTTAGAAGCAATGGCAGATAGTGCAAGTAGTATAACCAAATTCTTTGGGGATAATATTGCCTATATTAATGTAATGTGTAATATGTCTGTAGATTGCGACTGCTGTTCAGTGGCAGAAGACCCTTGTATCAAAGATATAGGAATTTTAGCTTCCACTGACCCAGTTGCCATTGACCAAGCTTGTATCGATTTAGTAAAAAAATCAGAGGATAAAGGAAAAGCCCATTTCCTAGAAAGAGTAGAATCCAGACATGGAACTCATACCATTGATATGGCGGAGGAATTAGGAATTGGCACAAAAGATTATGAGTTAATTGAAATTTAGGAGGAAATTTGAATGAAAGAGAAAGTATTAGAAAATCAAAATAAATTGTTACAAGCTTTAGGAACAACAAAGGCAAAATATATAGTAGGAACCATTTTACTTAGTGGAATAGGAATCACCCTTCCACGAATTTTCCATGTACTAGCAGGAAGTAATGCAGGAGAGACCTTTTTACCAATGCATATTGCTGTATTAATTGCAGCATTAACCTTTGGAATAACAAGCAGTACCATAGTAGCAGGAAGTTCTGTTATCGTTAGCTACTTACTAACAGGAATGCCAAGCCTTGCACGATTACCATATATGTTAATTGAGTTAGTCATTTATGCTATTTTATTAAGTATCTGTAATAAAAAAATGAATGCCTATGTATCACTAGTAATCACAATGATTTTAGGAAGAATTTTATATGCAGGAGTATTAGCAGTAGCTATTTATGGATTTGGATTATCAACTTATGGAAGTTCTGTTATCCAAAGCCTTGTAGTAGGGTTACCAGGGATTATCCTTCAACTTGCTCTTGTACCAGTTATGGCAAAAGCGATTAAGAAGGGAGCAAAATTAGAACAATAATGGAAATGATGGAAAAAATAAAAGAAATACGAAATAAGAAAAATGCATCATTAGTAGTGGCATATCAAAATGGAACCATCAAAGAATACTATCAAAACAGAATTCTTGACTTAGTATCCATTTTAAAAGAAAACGAAACGGCACTAAAAGGAAGTACCATTGCCGACAAGGTAGTAGGAAAAGTAGCAGCCTCTGTTATGGCAGTAGCAGGAGTAAGCAAACTCCATGCCAATACCTTAAGCAAAATTGCCATTCCTGTCTTAGAACAAGCAGGGATTACCTATTCTTACGGAAAAGTAGTAGATTATATAAAAAACAAAGACAAAACAGGAATGTGTCCTATGGAAAATAAATATCAAGATGAAATGGATATTATGAAGATTTATTTAGATATGGTGAAATAAGGATTTTGCTTTTTATGTAGTATTGTGTTATAATATTCTCGTTACAATTAACAAATGCTTAGAAAGGAGATTGTATAATGCAAGTGCAACAATACAATGTAGAAAATCTTTTATGTAACTATGTAAATCGGCTTTTGCTTAATTGCCCATTTATAAAAGTGAAAGTTGAAGAGATTGCCGTTAGCATTAGTCTTGGATGCGAATGCTGTGAGAAGGAAGATGGAAGTGATACCCATCAAGAATTTTTTGAGCGTGAGAAATATGATGTCAAAATCGATATAAAAACGCTTAACACGTTGTTCCTATTTAAATCTACTACTCCTAATATTTCTTGCGAGAAGGTGTCCGAAAACGAGCTTTTATTGACTCGTAGAGAAGAAGTGAGTTTGAAAGAAATTACACAGCAAGAAGTAATAGAGTTGCAGGATTTCATGAAATATGTCATGAACAATAAAAGAACCATTCTTATGGTGCCTAAACAACGGTATTTAACAGTTGATAAACATGAGATAGACATTACTTATAGTGACGATCCTATTTATGCCAGTAGATACAACTATGTTGAGGCAAGTGTTATTGGAAGCATTGGACCTCAATATGCTTTTAATCAGGAAGTTATGCTTGACGGAAATGGATCTGGAATTATTAAAGAAGAATTTGTTGTAACTCGTCAGGCTGTGGAAAATTTGGACAGAAGAATTTTTAATGTGTATATATTAAAAGAGTCCGAAAGGGAGATTTGCTATGAAATTATCAATCTAAATAGGATGGCAGAGTAAGATTAAAAGCAGGCAGTAAAAAGGAAAAGTATTGTAATTATTTTTACAATGCTTTTTCCTTTTTTTTGTATGTTTTATGAAAATAAGTGAACAGTAAAATTGCCTGAAATCCTTGAACTACAACGCAATGTGTGAAAAAATGAAAAAGATATAAAAAAGTACTTGACAAATTTAGATTACAGATGTAATCTAATAATGAGATTACAATTGTAATCCCAAAATAAATGTAGTTTTAGGAGGAGTAATATGTGTGGAATTGTAGGATTTGTTGGGAGTGAGGAGAATAAATTAGAACGAATAAAAAAGATGACAGACCGAATGATACATCGTGGGCCAGACCAAGAGGGGTATTATATAGATGAAATGATTGCACTTGGTCATAGGCGACTTGCCATTATTGATTTAGAAAATGGAACACAGCCGATGTTTAATAAAGACAAAAGTTTAGTGGTGGTGTTTAATGGGGAGATTTACAATTATCAAGAATTAAAAAAAGAATTAGAGAAGAAAAACCATGTATTTCAAACAAATAGCGACACAGAGGTATTGTTACATGGGTATGAACAATGGGGGAAGGAGTTACCAAAAAAATTACGTGGTATGTTTGCATTTGCTATTTGGGATAAAGCAAGTAAAACGCTATTCTTAGCAAGAGACCATTTTGGAATAAAGCCTTTGTATTATTATCAAAATGACGATACTTTCATGTTTGCTTCGGAAATAAAGGCATTTTTGGAACATCCTAAATTTAAAAAAGAATTGAATAAGGAGTTAATTGGACCATACCTATCTTTCAGTTTTACCCCAACAAAAGAGACTTTTTTTAAAGGTGTATATAGCTTAGATGCAGGAACTAGTTTGATTTTTCAGAAAAATCAAATAAAACGGGCAGCCTTATTTTGAGTTGGGATTTGAGGAAAAAGTGCAAAATAAAGAAAAGCGAATACAAGACATTCAAGAAATTATGAGAAATTCTGTACAACATCATATGATAAGCGATGTAGAGGTAGGAGCATTTTTATCAAGTGGGGTGGATTCTTCCTATTTAGTAAGTTTAGCAAAGACCGATAAAACGTATACAGTTGGTTATCAAAATCCTCAATATAGTGAAATTGAATTTGCACAAGATTTAAGTGCAAAATTAGATATTCGTAATACAAGTAAACAAATTTCCAAACAAGATTACCTAAAAAAATTACCAGAAGTGTTATATTATATGGATGAGCCCTCATGTGACCCTTCAGCGGTATCCTTATATTTTTTATCAAAATTAGCAAGTGAAGAGGTAAAAGTAATTATTTCGGGAGAAGGGGCAGATGAGTTTTTTTGTGGCTACAATACCTACCGAGATGAAGTAGATTTTAAATGGTACAACAAAATACCCTTTATCTTTCGTCGAATACTAGCAAGTGTCTTAGAAAATTTCCCAGAAGGTAGAGGGCGTAACTTTATAGTGAGAAGAGGGAAAAAATTAGAAGAAGAATATGTTGGGGTGAATAAAATATTTAGTGCAAAGGAAAGAAAAAAGGTGTTAAGTTTTCAAGATACCATTCAAAATAAAACCATTACAAAACCCATATTTGATAGATACAAGGGAAAAGACAACCTAGTAAAAATGCAAGCTCTTGATATCAAACAATGGTTAATGAAAGATATTCTTTTAAAAGTGGATAAAATGACGATGGCAAATTCACTAGAAGCAAGAACACCTTTTGTAGATAAAGAAGTATTCAAAGTGGCAAGTTCTATGCCACAAAGAGGGAAAGTATCCAAGGAAAACACCAAAATTGCACTAAGAGAAGCTGCGAAAAAAGATATTCCCAATGATAGTTATAAAAAGAAAAAGCTAGGTTTCCCAGTCCCTCTTCGAGAATGGATGAAAGAAGAAGATGTCTATTATGAAATAAGAAAAACAATTTCACAAGAACTAGTAAAAGAATTCTTTAACCAAAAATACGTGCTTGCCTTGTTAGAAGAACATAAAAAAGGGAAAAAAGATAATTACAAAAAAGTATGGGCAATTTATTGTTTTATTAAGTGGTATGAGGTGTTTTTTAAAGAAAAGTAGGACAAGAAAAGCAGAGAATTCTGCTTTTTTTCTTGACAAAAATTAGAATTTAAGATAAGCTATAATTGGATTACATGCGTAACCTAAAGGAGGAATGTTCATGCAGGATAAATATGATATTACCGATGCAGAATTAGAGATTATGCAAGTGTTATGGGAATATGGTCAGTGTGATTTAAACACCATATTAGATAAACTAAATCGTAAAAGTGATAAAAATAAAAATACGATTAAGACATTATTGCGAAGGCTTATGTTAAAAGGGTCTGTTGAATCTAAGAAAATGGGGCTAAATACGGTATATGTGCCAAAAGTAAAGAAAGAGAAATTTTTGGCAAATGAGAATGAGCATTTTTTAGAAAAATTGTATAATGGGAAAATGGGAAATTTATTATTAAATTTTGTGGAAAATAAAAAAGTAACCAAAGAGGAACGACAAAGATTAATTGATATACTAGAAAGTGAGGAAGACATATGATAGATGGTTTTATCTATTTTTCCAATTTGATTTCTCCTATGTTTTATAAAATTGTATATATGTCGATTGTAGGAAGTATTTTAGGAATGACCATTTTGTGCATTACGAAACTTTTTGATAGTAAACTTTCCGCAAAAACAAAATGTTTTATGTGGCTTATTCCATTATTATTTTTCATGATGCCAGTAAACCGAATTCAAATTACAACCACCAAAGATTTGGGAATTGCTTCTGTTATGACAAAGTTAGAAAATTCTTTAAATGATGTACCTATGGCACAAGAAATGAACATGCAACTTGGTAGTGAACAAATTAAAAATGACAGTATAAATACTTCTGTTTTAGAAAAAGAGGAAAACACAGAAAATAGCAAAATAAGTGGTACGAATCAGACCATAACCATATATGAAATATTACCAATTTTATGGGTTTTGGGAATGAGTATGAGTGCTATTATGCTACTTTTAGGAAATATCTTACTAAACCGTAGAGTAAACCAAGCATTAAAACTAGAAGATAGTACAGTACGTCTAATTTTAATGAAATGCAAAAGACGATTGCAAATTACCAAAAAGATTGAAATTCGATTACATAGTCGAAATGTATCTCCTTGTATTTATGGTATTCGAACTCCAAAAATACTAGTATCCGAAGAATTCTTACAAAATAGCAGTGAGGTAATCGAAAATGTATTTTTACATGAATTATCTCATTATAAAAGAAAAGATATGTTAACCAATTACATATTGCTTATGATGACAGCGATTCATTGGTTTAACCCATTGGTGTATGGATTCTTTAAAAAAATCCGACAAGAGATGGAATTGGCAACGGATGAAATTGCGTTAAGTAGGATGGAAGAACAAGAAAAGAAACAATATGGAAGAACGCTAATTGATTTATTACAGACCTATGAAACCGAAAAAGTTGCTACAAAATTACTATGTATGACAGATGATAATAAAAATATGGAAAGAAGAATTCGAAAAATTAAGTTATCTACCAAATTAAAGCAATACAAATTATCTATTTTAGTTTTTACCATGGTGATGGTACTAGGAATTGCTAGCATGTTTGTTTTAAAACCAACAAGTTTCGCTAGTACCAATGAACATGAAAAGGAATTGTATAAAATTGTAAAAGAATATTTAATTAAACAAGAACAACAAAACCATGAAAGTATAGAAAAAAAGAGGGAAACAACTGACGACGATTTTCAAACGTTCATCGATATGAAAGAATTAGGAATAAAAAAAGAAAAGGATGAAACTCATGTATATGTATGGGCCATCATTCAAAGTTATTATGTACAAGAAGAATTAACAAGTACAGGAAGTTCTATGCCATACAAATTTATAATAAGAAACAACGAAATTGTTGATTATGAAATACCAAAAGATGGAGCCCAATACCAGAAAACCTTAGAAACGATATTCCCTGAAGACATAAGAGAAAAAATGCAAAACATTCAAACATCCAGCGATAGCCAAATGCTTGAGAAACAAGCACAAAAGTATTATCAATATTTAGACAATGAAAGTAGCGATATTAATGTTAAAAGTGCATCAACAAAAGGGAATTATACAGAAAATATGGAAATTGTTCATGTGAGTAAATTAGCAGGAAAGTGGAAGCCATATATGGCACAAGATAAAGACGGAAACGAAATAAACCTAAGAGATATATATGGTTCAGGAATATCTACTTATGGAGGAGAGCTTGTTATAAAACAAAATGGAACTTATACCGAATGGATAGGTGTTTACTCAGAAGAAGAAATAGATCGTCTTACAGGAATTTGTGAAGTTTATGGCAATGGCGAAAAAGGAATGCTAATTAGTAACCAGGGAGAAACAAAAACAATTCAAATTATACAAAACGGTATCAATTCTTTAGAAGTACTAAAAGTAACAAATGAAGAAGGAATCAGTATCTATTTTTCAAAATAAGAACTTGACCTACCTTACAGGCAAAGCCTGTGGGTGAGGTTCTTAAGAAACCTTGTTACTTACACAATAAATAAGCAATCTTACATTTTTGTAAGGTTGTTTTTTGTGAATTTATGGTATAATGTTTAAAGGAGGAGAGATAACATGCAAAACATATTGATTGTAGAAGATGATGACAAGTTACGTGATGAATTGGAGATATTTTTAAATAAGAATGGGTATCAAGCAAAAGGGTTGCAACAGTTTGAGAATACGATACAAGATATTTTGAAAATAAATCCAGATTTGTTGTTACTTGATATTAATCTTCCAGGTACGGATGGAGAGTATATTTGTAAGGAAATTCGCAAACAATCGGATATGCCAATTATTATGATAACTAGCCGAGATAGTGAATTAGATGAACTAATTTCGCTTAATTATGGAGCAGACCATTATATTACCAAGCCTTTTAATATACAAATTCTTCTTGCGAAAATTGCTTCTTTGTTAAGAAGGTCGAATATGCTAGGAGAAAGAAATGAAAAAATCGATGCTAAGGATTTTGTCTTAAATACGGCTAAAAGTACCATAGAAAAAGATGGTATTTCCATTGAGCTAACGAAAAATGAATATAAGATTTTAAAGTATTTTGTGCAAAACCGAGATAAGATTGTATCAAGAGAAGAAATTATGGAGTGTTTATGGGAGGACGAGAGCTTTATTGATGATAATACGTTAACAGTTAATATTACAAGATTACGAAATAAGTTAGAAGAGGTTAATTTGAAAGAATTGATTGAAACCAAAAGAGGACAGGGCTATATATTGAAAAGGAAACAATAAGATGGAACAAGAAAGGAAAGGGGTTTTATGAATATACGAAGTTTTATAAAAGACAAGTCGTTGTCAATTGCCTTATTGCTATTTGCAATTATAACAAGTGAAATATTCTTAATTCCATATCCAATTGCGACATTTATTAAAATCTACATTCCTATTATAATTGTAAGTATGTATGTATTTGGGCTTGGTATAGAATATGGTATGAAAAAAAGTTATTATACAAAGGTAAGTAATATTTTAGAAGAATTAGAAGAAAAGTATCTTATTACAGAAATTATAAAAACACCGAATTTTATAGAGGGCAGGATTTTAAAAGACACATTAGAAGAAGTAGATAAAACAATGGTAGAAAAAGTAAATTTCTACAAATATTTGCGGGGAAGAATATAAGGATTATATTGAATTATGGATACACGAAATTAAAATCCCAATTGCAAGCCGGTAAAATGGTAATAGAAAACAACAAAAATGAAGTAACCAAAAGCATAGGTGAAGAATTAGAAAAAATTGAAAATTATATTGAACAAGCCTTGTTTTATGCAAGAAGTAATACAGTAGAAAAGGATTACTATATAAAAAAGATAGGACTACAAGAAATTGTAAAGGATAGCATTAAGAAAAACAAAAACCTCTTAATTCCAGGAAAGACAATACTAAATCTTCATGATTTAAACTATGAAGTAAACACCGACAGCAAATGGATGTCCTTTATCTTAAACCAAATCCTCCAAAACAGCGTAAAATACAAAAAACAAAATCACAATTTAGAATTAGAAATTAGTGCTAAACAAGGAAAACAAAATATTATCTTAACCTTAAAAGATAATGGAATTGGAATAAAAAAAGGAGAAATTACAAGGGTATTTGAAAAAGGTTTCACTGGCACAAACGGAAGAAAAATCGGCAAAAAATCCACAGGAATTGGGCTATACTTATGTAAGAAGCTATGCGACAAGCTAGGACTAGGACTAGAACTAAATTCCATAGAAGGAGAAGGAACAGAGGTAAGAATTGTATTTCCAATGGGGAATTTTATGGAGATGTGAACAAAACCAGAAAAGCCCAACTGCTGCAAATAGCAATATTTGGGCTTTACATTATAATTCAAGGAGTTTTTTATAATTAGGGGGAAA
Source organism: uncultured Clostridium sp. (assembly GCA_948436025.1). Lineage (GTDB taxonomy): Bacteria > Bacillota > Clostridia > TANB77 > CAG-508 > RGIG8482. The sequence continues at coordinate 11,856 of CAOJHH010000025.1, forward strand.
GCCCATTTTATCAAGTATATTTTGAAAATCGATTGTAGAAATTGACTTTTCAAGATGTTTTATATCTTTTAGCAGTTTTTTATAAAAACAATTAAAATCACTTTTTTCTAATAACATTTTTAGGGATATAACAATAGAAAATAAATCTCTTGTAGCATATTGGTAATTCATATTATTGCTTTTGATTTCTAATTTCTTATGATAAATAGTTGAAGAAATTCTACTTTTAAGTTTAATATCATATAATTTCTCGTCGTGTGCACAAATATTTCGAACAAGAGTTAAATTGTGAAGAATTACTTTAAATTGCTCAATCTTTAAATTATATTTTTTACTAATAGCATTTTGCTCTTTTGGTTTCATTAAACTATAAAATTTAGATATTTTACCAAAAGATAGTATCCTTACAAGAACCCACAAGGGAATATAACCATATGTATTTAAGTAGTGAATAATCATTTGGTTAGAATTTCGATATTGATAGTGTATTTCAAGATTGATGTCGTTTATTAATTTTTGAATAAGGGGTTTTTTTAAAGTAGAATTATTAAAATTTTCTGGAATTAGATAGTTTTTGTGACCATAAGACTTTGAAAATTCATAGGAAAGATAAGAGTTAATTTCATTTTCGATTGCTAATAGATACTTCAAAAAAGTAATTTTTATATTTTTATCAAAACGATAAAGAGCATATATTTCTTCGAATTTTGTTGTACTTATGTATGTTTCAGTTTCGTAATTATAATCCAAGAATAAATCTTTGTAACCATTAATCAAATAGTAGTAATTATTTTTTGAAAGAATAGAGTGGGCTTTATGATAGTCTTTAATCAATATGTTTCTTGCTATTAAAATTTGTAGTTGTTCATCAATTGTTTTGAAAATTTTTTCCAATAGTTACCTCCTTTCCAATAAAAAATGACCTCGGGCCCGTAGGCTTATCGAGGTACGATCCATTATAGATAGTATAACATCGTAATATTGACTTTGTCAAGAAAAATGTTAAAATTTTATCTATATAGTGTTATTATATGATAATTAATTATAGTTTATACAAGCAATACTATAAAATTTCCGAAGATTGATTTTTGATGTTAAAGGTAGTAAGTAGGTCAATATATCATGGCGACTTACTATGGATGTAAGCATGTAATTCGTGAGGAGGAGTAAAATAAAAAAATGTGAAATAAAAGTAATGAAAAATCATAAAAAAGTTTCACATTTTTATTTTTTGTGGTATAACAAAGAAAGTATGAAAAAATGTTATAGGAAGATTTAGGAATTCTACTAACAGTCGATTGCGAAATATAGGTAGGAATGATATATTTTGCCTAGGAGGGGAAACATGGATAATATTAAATTTGGAAAATTTATAAAAGAGCTTAGGCAAGAACAAAACATGACACAAAAAGAATTGGCGGAAAAAATTAATTTGACAGATAAAGCAATTTCAAAGTGGGAAAGAGGATTGAGTTTTCCGGATATTACAATGTTAAATACGTTGGCAGATGTGTTTAAGGTAAGTGTAGCGGAAATATTAAATGGGGAACGTGGTAGCGAAGAACACGTTGATGTGGAAAAGGCAGTAAAAGAGGCAATTGAAGCAGTAACATTATCGAAGGAAAAACGAGAAAAAAGATTAGAAAAATGGAAACAAGTAACGAAAATCACTTCAGCTGTGGTATTTGTGCTATCCTGTATTTTGCAAAGCGCCTATATCTTTATTTTGAAAAGATATGAATTTGAATATGTAATGGATAGTTTGTTTTATGTAGTAAACGAAATCATCCTAGTAACAGGAATGCTTTTCCTAATTTTTGGAGTAAAAAAGATACCAGTAAAAAGAATGTATTGGTATGGACTTTGCGTTATATTAACAATGATTAATATGGCATTTATGCTAAACAATGGGTTAGAAAACCGATGTATTGTGGATTTTTCGAGAGATTTTTCTAATCAATTGATTTTAAAACAAAATAAAAAAACAGGGGCAACAACTATTTATAAAAATGCAAAAATATTATTTGCAAGACCAAAGGAACAATTTTCTTATGAAGTGGCAAGTAAAATAAAAAGGCAGTGGCTTGAAACGGATATTTGTGGAATAACATATACCGATAAAAATGGAAATCTAAGGCAATATGTTGCTACATATGGAGATAGAGCAAATGGAAAATCGTATTATTATGCAACATCAGCAATAAGGGGAGAGTGGCAAGTAAATACACAAAACGGTGTGCCTACAAAAGTAAAAGCAAATACCAACGGGATTACCATTGTAAAAAATAAAGTAAGTGACCAGTTTTTGTATGAAGAATGTAAACAGTTTGGAACTATTGCACTAGTGTTATATCATAACGATATTCCCAAATATGTGATTGGCTTAGATAAGAATTGCAAAATAGATGAACAAACAGGTATTATTACAAAAGACGGAACGATTACACTATCAGAAGTTTCAATGGATAAAACAATACTAGAAAGTTTATATTGTATGACATATAAAAATAGCAATGATATGAGTAATTATAAGATAGTTGATTTACCAAAAGGTGGCTATGAAATAAGAGATGGAATTTTGTATGTTAGCTATGACGGGGAAAAGACCATTGAAGTACCAGGAGATTTTTCAGAAATGAAATCGGCATATAATAAGCAAAATTACCAAATATCAAAAGAGAAAATCGCATTTTTTTATAATAGAAAAGAGGAACGATATTTGGTATATTCCGATGATATGGGAGAAACATGGGAAACGGTTCAAATAAATCGTCAACCACAAATACAAAGCATATGCTTTGTAAATGCCAATGTGGGTTATATGCTAGAAATCGAAGATGTAGCAATGGGAGGAACTGCTTGGGGTAAAATTAGCAAAACAATAGACGGTGGAAAAACATGGCAGGTAGTTAGTACTGGCATCGAACATTACGGAGATTTCACATTTAAGACAGCAACCGAAATGCTATTTGTAACTGAAGACATGGGTTTTGTTACCATGCCACAAGTAATGGGAGAATATTGCGATTTATACATAACAAAAGACGGAGCAAAAACTTTTTCGCAAGTGATTTTACCAGAACATGACATATACGATAACTATAAACTTCCTGTTATAAAAGGAAGATATGTATACTTAACAATAAACAAAGGAACCGACGGCGATTACAGTGTTGGAGAGCAATATAGGGAGTATTATTTAAAAGATGCTAATACATGGGTTAGAACCGAAGAAAAAATATCAGATACTACCATACAGGGACTTGTAGAGGTGCATCATGATGGGCATATTTATCTATTTAATGGGGAACACTTTGGTGAACTTGGCTATGAAATAGACGGTTATACGAGTGCGTATTTAGAGGATTGTAATCAAGTTTGTATTGATTACAAAACAGGAGAAAAATACGATGCAACTTATATTGAGATAGGAGATTTATTAATTTGTACAGGCGACTTAACAAAGAAAGTATATGACAGTGATTTTGATACAAAAAATAATCCGATTATTGTACTAAAACAAAAAGATTATCGAAGTATGAAACAACAAGCGCTAAGTGGTGATGCTACCATTATTTCAAGTATCAAAACAGGTTGGAGTGAAGAGGAATACTTGTATATAGAATATGATATCATGGATAAAAATTATCATTTTCCTTTTATACAAAAAGTAAAAATGAGTGAAACAACAGAGGTAATCGGTAAATTAGAAAAAGGAAAAGAGATAAAAAGAATAGAATACAAGCAAGGAATAGACGGTTTGGAATTAAAGTTAATTGAAGTTTGAGAAATAAGGGAATAAAGAATGTGAAACAAAAGTGATAAAAAATCACAAAAAAGTTTCACATTTTTGTTTTTTTAAGATAAAGAAATTGGTTCATACAAACTAGCAATATTACCAATTTGTTCGCTAGTTGCTAAAACGATTGGATAATCGTTATTCTTTGCTAACCATTCATATACTTCATAAGAGTGATTACAACTCATTGTATAAGCATCTTTTAGAAATTCTCGAAGGACAGGATTTGTTGCTTCCATAGAAGCAATGGCATATTCCTTACCAGCTCTTTTTAGAGTTAAGAAATACGACAAGGCAATTTCACGGTCATTTAAAGAAGTAACATTGGTATTCACACAAACTGGATTTGCTAATTTTGATGTAGTAATATTTTCCGAAAAGATAGAAGTATTTAGATTAGGAACATTCAATTTTCCATTTGCAGTATCTACATTTTTTACAAACTCCACTTTTTTATTATAATCTTCCACATGAACAGGAAAATGAGTATTTAACAAAGATTTTAACTCCTCATCGGTTACCTGATTTTTAAATAAGGACATACAAGTAATGGTATTCACACAACTTGTAATTAATTCATTTAAATAACTTAATTCACATATTGTTAATTTCATAACAAACACCTCCATAATAATAAAACTAGTATAACCAATCCTAAAAGCAATATACAAATTTACAATAGACCTTACGATTTTGTAAGGTTGTTGTCATGCAAATCGATGGTAGATAGAAAAAAGATTTTGTATAATAAAGGCAAATAAAAGTTAGGAGGAAGGAAAAATGGAACAAGGAAAAGGAAAATTTTCAGTCTTAATCATATGTCTTATGGTGTTATTGGCTTTCGGTGTTATCTTTTATTTTATGGAAAATTATGAAACTGTTTATTATATACAAATTGATAATACCAAAATACAAAATCTTTCAGCCTTAGAGGATATGAAATATGAATACACCTTAGAGGCATACAGTGAAAGTGGAAGAAAGAAGGAAATTAAATTTAAAACAAGTAGAGAATTAAAAGAAGATGCATACTTAATGCTAGAGGTAAGGTCGCTAGGCGTGCATGCATGGAAAGAAGTGCAATACGAAGAACTTCCAGAAAAAGTAAAACTACATTATCAAAAATAATCATTTCAAAAAGGATTGCAAGGGTATGCAATCCTTTTATGTATATTTTTAAATAATAAAATTTTCGAAAAGCTATATACAAATTTAAGAATAAGTGGTATTTTTAAAAGTAGAAGTTTGAAGATAGGGGGAAACAAGAGTGGAAAACGTAATTGAAGTGAAGAACTTGGTAAAAGAGTACAAAGGTGTAAGAGCAATTGATGATTTGTCCTTTGAGGTAAAAGAAGGAGAAATACTTGGATTACTTCGGACCAAATGGAAGTGGAAAATCCACAACAATCAATTGTATGTTGTCTTTGCTAAATTTTAGTAAAGGAAGTATTACGATATTTGGTAAAGAAATGAAGCCAAATGCATATGACATTAAAAGAAAATTGGGTGTAGTTTTTCAGGATGTGGCTGTGTTTGAAGAACTAACGGTGTACGAAAACATCGACTATTTTTGTGGATTATACATCAAAGATAAAACCACAAGAAAACAATATATTGAAGATGCCATTCAATTAGTAGGACTAGAGGAATTTCGAAAATTTTATCCAAAACAGTTATCGGGAGGGCTATTAAGACGATTAAACATTGCTTGTGGTATTGCCCATAAACCTAAAATGATTTTCTTAGATGAACCAACAGTTGCAGTAGACCCGCAAAGTAGAAACAACATATTAGATGGTATTCAAAAATTACGAAAAGAAGGAGCTACTATTTTATATACGACTCACTATATGGAGGAAGTAGAAATTATTTGTGATAGAGTCATTATTTTAGATAAAGGAAAAGTATTAGCAAGTGGAACCACTGATGAATTAAAAGAATTAGCAAAAATAGAAGAAAAAGTAACTATGGAAGTAAATGCATTAGAAGAAAAATACTTAGAACAAATAAAAAGGATAGAAACGGTAGAAAAGGTAACTTATCAGGATAATGTATTACGAGTTACCTATAAAAAAGGCAAAAACAACTTGGTAGAACTAATTGATTATTTGAAAAAAGAGAATATTAGGTATGATAAAATTTTCTCCGAGAGACCAACCTTAAATGATGTATTTTTAGAATTAACAGGAAAGGAGCTTCGAGACTAATGTTTATTCATAATTTTAAATATGCCTTAAAAGCTCTTTTTCGAGATAAAATGCTAATATTTTGGACATTTGCCTTTCCCATTATATTAGGGACCTTTTTCAATATGGCGTTTTCCAATATTGAAAATAGTGAAAAATTAGAAATTATCAATATTGCCATTGTTGAAAATGACGAATTTCAAAACAATACCATATGGAAGGAAACCTTTAAAACTTTAAGTGATGAGGAAAACGAAGACAGATTGTTTTCTACCAAGTATGTAACGAAGGAAGAAGCAAAACAATTATTGCAAGACGGTGAAATAGTAGGATATATGGTATTAGAAGAACAAACTCCAAACCTTGTATTTATGACGAGTGGAATTAATCAGACCATTTTTAAGCAAGTAACCGAAGAAATTACACAAAATAGCAAAATGATAGAAGAACTAGCCAAAAAAGAAATTGAACAGGAAATGCTTTTCGGAAATTTCAATATCGATTATGAACACATTTACGAAAACGTAACAAAAACCTTTGAAGAAGAAAATGCCAATATTCAAAACATATCTAGGAGTAATTTAAGCTATACCATGATTGAATTTTATACTTTAATTGCTATGACGTGCTTGTATGGTGGAATTCTTGGAATGGTAGCCATTAATCAAAATTTAGCAAACATGTCAAGCAAGGGAAAACGAGTAAGTGTAGCACCAACTTCAAAAGGAAAAGTGGTTCTTAGCAGTATGCTTGCAGGCTATCTTGCACAGTTGATTGGCTTAAGTTTGTTATTTGTGTATACCATATTTGTACTAAAAGTAGACTATGGAACCAATTTACCACTGATTATTTTACTAGGAGGAGTAGGAAGTTTTACTGGATTATCCATGGGGCTTGCCATTGGTACGGTTTTAAAAGCAGGAGAAAATGTAAAAACAGGAATAATTATATCGGTTACGATGTTAGGGTGCTTTTTTTCGGGAATGATGGGAATTACCATGAAATATATGATTGATAAAAATGTTCCAATCATTAATAAAATAAATCCAGCCAGTATGATTACCGATGGGTTTTATTCCTTATATTATTACGATACCTTAGACCGATATTTTGTAAATATCGCAAGCTTAATCGCGTTTTCGGTAATTGCCATTTTTATTTCTTATCTTTGTTTAAGGAGGCAGAAATATGACAGTATTTAAAGCATTTTTAAAAGTATTAAATAAATGTAAAGTGCCAATTATCCTATATACCGTGTTGTTAATTGGTTTTGGTGGATTTAATATGCAAACCAGCGACAATAGTACAAACTTTGTTGCTAGTAAGCCAGACATTTACATCATAAACGAAGACAAAGAAGAAGGAATTACAAAAAATTTAGTAGATTACATGAAGAACAATACGAATGTACTTGAAGTGCCAAGTACAGAGGAAGCCATTGATGATGCACTATTTTACCGAGAGGTAAATTACATTATCTATATTCCCAATCATTATAGGGAAGAATTCCTAAAAGGAAACAACCCAGAAATTAAAATAAAAAGTACAGGAGATTATCAAGCAAGTTTAGCAGATATGCTATTAGAAAGATATAGCAAAGTAGCCAATTCTTATCAAAAGATAATCACGAGTGAAGAAGAATTAATCGGAAAGATAAACGAAACCTTAGACAAGCAAACACAAGTAGAAATTACCTCAAAACTAGACACAGACCAATTACAAAAAGCGTCGTTTTACTACAATTTTACCAATTACAGCATACTTGCTGGATGTGTATATGTCATTTGCTTAATACTATCTAGTTTTCACGAAGAAAAAATTGCAAAACGAACCATTATTAGTAGTATGAGTTATCACTCACATAACCGAAAACTACTAGTATCCAACAGTTTATTTGCATTTTTCTTATGGGGAATGTATGTACTACTAAGTTTTCCATTAGTAGGTAACATCATGTTTACTATGCATGGACTAGTCTATATTATCAATTCCTTCCTATTTACCATATGTGCCCTTACTATTGCCTTTTTAATTGGAAACTTAGTAAGCAACAAAAATGCAGTAAACGGAATCGTAAACGTAGTAGCACTTGGCTCAAGCTTCCTTTGTGGAGCTTTTGTACCAATGGAATGGCTACCAGATACTGTACTAAAAATAGCCCATATTTTACCATCGTATTACTACATAAAAAGCAATGAATTGTTAAGAGAAATAGAAACAGTTAATCTTGAAGCCTTGCATGAGATTATCATCAACATGGGAATAATCGTAGCATTTGCCATTGGCTTTACCATTATTGCTAATATGGTAGCAAGGAAGAAAAGAAAAATTGGATAGGGTTTTGTAAAAAATATTGCAATTTTATTGACATAAGGTATAGAAAAATAGTATAATTAATATACTAATAAAGAATAGCTATTTAATAATTCGAGTGTTTCGCGACTCATTAAAAATGGCGAACGATATATTCGAGTTTTTCACAACTCATTAAAAATGTGAACAATATATCCGAGTAAAGGCTAGCTCAAAATAAATAGCCTGTATTAATTAAAGGGGGGGTAAAATTATATTTTATCCTCCTTAACTACTTTGCGCCAGTATCTTCATATAATAAAAAGGCACATACAGTTTTTCTAATTAAAGATAAAGATAAAAAAACGAGAGAAATGAGACCAATATCTTCATTAAGATTTTCTTTTATGTTTCCTTGTCCAATAGAGTATTTAAATCAAAAAGATTTTTCAAAAGAGGATAAAAAATACCAAGTATTATTAAGAAAAGAATTACATTATTGTAATCGTAATAGAGAAAAGATAAAAAAACAAGCAAATGAAGTGTATAATTTAGGTCTAAAAGAAGAAAAAAGAAAAAAATTTAATATTTGTGACTTTAAAAAGTTAGAAGAAAAATGCTTAGAATATGTACAAAGGGAAAGAATTAGTAGAAACAGAAACAATGACTAAATTCGGAAATTCCGAATTTGCTGATAAACCAACTAATTATTATAATTTGGATATGATTATATCTGTAGGATATCGTGTTAATGCTCAGGTAGTCTGTTGACAGACAACAAAAGTGCCGAAAATACAGGCTTTCAAGAAGGGGTAGTGAAACTAGATGCACGAAATGTAAGTAAAATATTCAAAAAAATAAAAGAAAAAGGAATATTAGCTAATTCGATAAATGCAAAAGCAAAAAGAATGCCACCTATTGAATTATTAGAAAGTAATGATTTCATAGATAAGATAAAATATTATAGATTATTGAATGGGTGGAATAGATTTGAACTATCAAGAAATGCAGGTATATGTCAAAGATCGTATGACATGTATGAAAAGAAAGAAATAGAAATACAAGACTGGAGAATGGCAGAGAAACTTTTAATAGCATTAAAAATTGAAGATAAAGTTGAGATGCCACCACAATTTAAAATTAAAAAGAAATACCCTATGGATAAGATACTTAATATTATAAAACAATATGGAAAGAGAGAATTTTCAAGAAGAACTGGAATAGCAGAAACAACAATAAATACTTGGTTTTGTAAAGGAGCTCCTAATCAATTAGCTAATACTATGTATAAAAAAATGGTAAAGTTATTTGATGAAGATAATATTGAATATTAAGTATTAGTTGAAAAAGTAATCAGCTAAAACAAAATAGACAAATAGAGCAAATAAGCCTAATTAAATACATAACTAAAATGGTCAATCGAAAGGTTGGCTTTTTTTAGTGAAAAAAATATAAGGAGGGAGAAAATTGGAAAAACAAGAAGCAATAGATTATCTAAACAATTTGCAGCAAGGAATGTTTTGTACTGTCAATATACCAATATGTAATGACAAAGAAAAAATACCGATTACTGTTATGTATATGGGTAAAGACAAAGACGGCAGATATAATTTTATTGATACAGGTAGATTCATAATGAGTAAAGAGTTTATTGAAAATAAGGCTATTTCAATAGATAAGAGTTTTGATGAAGATAAAGCTTTTGAGATATACTCTAAAGTTCGTATGCAACCTAATAAAAACAAGAATAAAGAAAGGGCAAGGTAAAACAATGAAAGATAATCAAACATTAGAATATCATGAAAAGAAACAATTTAATAGTGAAAATTTACAACAATATGATAATGAGGGACAAAGATACTTTTTAGCTTATTTATTAAGAAAAGGTTATAATTTAGAAATAAAAGAAAGCAAAATAATTTTCAAAGATATAACATCTGAAGAAAAAGTAAAAGAAATGATAGAGCATTATAATAATGAAAGCAGAATAGATAACCTTAATGTAAAAAGACAATGTATAAGAGAAGCAAGAGCAATAGGACTAGAAGAATATAGCCAAATGGTAGATAAAAAATTGAGAAGTTTGAATCAAAAGGAAAGGGAAAAAATAGAGAGATAATTTTTATAAACAAGTCGACTTAGGTTGATTTGTTTTTTACATAGTCATCATTATTGATGGCTAATTTTTTGGAAAGGAGGGTAAAAAGAGTGTCAAAGTGTAAAGTAATTGCCATAGCTAATCAGAAACGGAGGAGTAGGAAAAACAACTACAACAGCAAATTTAGGAAATGCACTAGCAAGAAAAGGAAAAAGCGTATTGCTAATAGATTTAGATCCACAAGGAGATTTGACGACATCACTGGGGTACAAAAATCAAGACAATATGGAAATAACAATAAAAACTCTTATGGAAAAAGTAATACAGGAAAAGCCTATAAGCAAAAATGAGGGAGTATTACAAAACGCAGAAGGTGTAAATTTAGTGCCTGCTAATATTGAATTAGAAGCACTAGACATATCATTAGTTAAATATATAAATAAAGAAAATATATTGAAACAATATATTGATAATGTTAAAGAAGATTATGATTATATTTTAATTGATTGTAGACCTTCATTAGGACTTCTTACAATAAATGCACTTGCAACAGCTGATAGTGTAATTATTCCAGTTCAAGCTCAATATTTACCTCTTAAAGGAATGACACAGTTAATACAAACAATAGATAAAACTAGAGTACAGATAAACCCAAGATTAAAAATAGATGGAATATTATTGACTATTGCAGATATGAAAACAAATTTAGCAAAGACAACAATAGAAACATTAAGAAATAGTTATGGAAGCAGAATAAAGATATACAACACAGTAATTCCTATGGGAGTAAAAGCAGCCGAAAGTACGATAGAGGGCAAGAGTATATATGCTTATGACAAGAAAAGTAAGCCAGCAGTAGCTTATGAAAATTTTACAGAGGAGGTGTTGAAGAATAGCGAAAAGACAAGAGATAGAACTACCCAGTGTAGATGATTTACTGAAATTTAGTACAAATAAAGGAAAAGCTGAAACAGTAGTAATACTAAACCCATACGATATTACAGACTTTCCAGACCACCCATTTAAAATAATAGATAACGAAGAAATGGACAACATGGTGGAAAGTATAAAAGCAATAGGTGTAAAAGAGCCAATTCTAGTAAGACCAAAACAAGATGGTGGTTATGAAATGGTAGCAGGACACAGAAGAAATTATGCAACAAAAAAGGCAGGATTAAATGGAATACCTGCTATTGTTAGAGAAATGACAGATGAAGAAGCTACTATTATAATGGTTGATAGTAATATACAAAGGGAAAAAGTATTACCATCAGAAAAAGCATTTGCGTATAAAATGAAAATGGAAGCATTAAGTCATCAAGGTAAAAAAGAAACTTCTCGACAAGTTGGCGAGAAGTTAGTGAGTGCAGATGTTGTTG
>CAOJHH010000026.1 GCA_948436025.1 uncultured Clostridium sp.
TGACTTCTCCACCTGTTAGAACAGCTATATCTTCTAACATTTCTTTTCTTCTATCTCCATACCCTGGCGCTTTTACGGCTACTACATTTAGAACTCCTCTTAATTTGTTTAAAATTAAAGTAGATAGTGCTTCTCCTTCAATATCATCACAAATAATGACTAATTTTCCAGATGCTTGCATTAGGCTTTCTAATAATGGTAAGATTTCTTGAATGTTACTAATCTTTTTGTCTGTAATTAAAATGTATGGATTATCCATAATCGCTTCCATTTTTTCGGTATCGGTTGCCATGTATGGAGATACATAACCTTTATCAAATTGCATTCCCTCTACAACGTCAACATAGGTGTTGGAGGTTTTGGATTCTTCAATAGTGATAACTCCATCTTTGGATACTTTTTCCATAGCGTCTGCAATTAAGGCACCAATTTCTTTGTTGTTTGCGGAAATAGTTGCTACTCTTGCAATGTCTTCTTTTCCATTTACATTAGAACTAATGGTTTTTAATTCTTCTACAGCTACGCTAACGGCTTTGTCCATTCCTCTTTTGATTGCCATTGGGTCTCCACCTGCTGCTACGTTTTTTACTCCCTCTTTAATCATGGATTGAGCAAGAACGGTTGCGGTTGTTGTTCCGTCTCCTGCTACATCATTGGTTTTGGTAGATACTTCTTTTACTAAACGTGCTCCCATATTTTCATATGGGTCGTCTAATTCGATTTCTTTTGCAATGGTTACACCATCGTTTGTAATAAGTGGTGCTCCAAAGCTTTTATCTAATACGACATTTCTTCCTTTTGGTCCTAAGGTTACTTTTACGGTGTCTGCTAATTTATTCACACCTTCTAATAATTTTTTTCTGGCTTCTTCGCCATATTTAATTTCTTTTGCCATTTTTTTATATCTCCTTTCTTTTCTAGCTACTAACTTCTAGTCAACAATTGCTAATATGTCGTTTTCTCTTACAATGATTAACTCTTGTTCTTCATATTTTACTTCTGTTCCTGAATATTTACTAACTACTACTTTGTCTCCTGTTTTTACTTCTAATGGAACGATTTTCCCATCTTGTTTTAATCCCGGTCCTACTGCAATAACTTCTGCTATTTGTGGTTTTTCTTTACTACTTGCTGAAAGAATAATTCCACTTTTCGTTGTTTCCTCACTTTCCATCATTTTAATGACAACTCTGTCTTGTAATGGTTTTAGCATGATTTTTCCCTCCTTCAAATTTCGAAGAACCTTTCTTTTTTCTTTGCAAATTTTTATATTAGCACTCTATTTCCTCGACTGCTAATAATTTATACCCAATGCTTATAAATGTCAATACCTTTTATGAAAATTCACATATTTTTCACAAAAAACGCTCATATCATTGTATGAACGTTTTTTTAGGTTATGCATGTATTCTTGTCTATTTCCATATGATTGGGATAAAAAACACTTGTCCTCATTTTTTATGATTGTTTTTCTTTTGCTACTCTTACTAATGCTTTAAACAATGGCGCTGGACGGTTTGGTCTGGATTTAAATTCTGGGTGGAATTGTCCTGCTATGAAAAATGGGTGGGATGGAATTTCTACAATTTCTACTAATCTTCCATCTGGCGATGTTCCAGAACATATCATGCCTGCTTGTTCCATTCTTTCTTTATAATCATTGTTAAATTCATAACGATGTCTGTGTCTTTCTGAGATATTGGTCTCACCATAAATATCGTTTGCCCTAGTTCCCTCTTTTATCGTACATGGATATGCCCCAAGCCTCATGGTTCCACCTTTTTTGCTAATTCCTACTTGGTCGTCCATAATGTGGATGACTGGATTTTTACAAATCTCGTCAAATTCCGCTGAGTTAGCATCTTCTAAGCCTAGTACATCTCTTGCAAATTCAACAACTGCCATTTGCATTCCTAGGCAAATTCCTAAAAATGGGATGTTGTTTTCTCTTGCATAACGAATGGTTTGAATTTTTCCTTCAATACCACGGTTTCCAAATCCTCCTGGTACTACAATGCCATCTACTCCTTGCAAAATTTCTTTTGCATTCTCTTTTGTTACGGTTTCTGAGTCAATAAATTTTACTTTTGTTTTTACTCCATTTGCAAAACCGGCATGAGTAATGCTTTCTGAAACTGAAAGATAAGAATCTTCTAATTGTATATATTTTCCAACAATCGCAATGGTAACCATATTTTCTTCTTTAATCTTTCGGATGTTTTGAATCATTTCTTCCCATTCATGGTTATCTGGTATTCTTTCTTCTAATTGCAATTTTTTACAAACTTCTTTTGCAAGTCCTGCTTCTTCTAACATTAATGGCACGGCATATAAGCAATCCGCTGTTTTATTTGGAATAACGCTCGATTTTCGAACATTACAAAACATGGCAAGTTTGTCTTTAATGGCTTCTGGTATATCAGTTTCGGTTCTACAAACAAGAATATCTGGCTTAATTCCTAAGCTTTGCAATTCTTTTACAGAGTGTTGAGTTGGTTTGGACTTTATTTCGTTTGAACCAAATATGTATGGTAATAGGGTAACATGAATATAGACCACGTCTTCTGGATTTTTTTCTAGTCCAATTTGTCTGATCGCCTCTAAGAAAGGTAATCCTTCTATATCGCCAACGGTTCCCCCAATTTCAGTAATGACCACATCGATATCATCATTTTCAAAACTGTAAATGTTTTCTTTAATTTCATTGGTAATATGAGGAATGACTTGTACCGTTCTTCCTAGATAATCGCCTCTTCTTTCTTTTTCAATCACATTGGAATAGATTTTTCCTGTGGTAATGCTCGAATTTTTGGTTAAGTTTTCATCTACAAAACGTTCATAATGCCCTAAATCTAAGTCGGTCTCTGCTCCATCATCGGTTACAAAAACTTCTCCATGTTCAAATGGACTCATGGTTCCTGGGTCAACATTAATATATGGGTCAAATTTTTGAATGGTTACTTTATACCCTCTATTCTTTAGTAATCTTCCTAGTGATGCAGCTGTAATTCCTTTTCCTAAGCCAGATACAACTCCACCTGTTACAAATACATATTTTGTGTTCATCTTACCCCTCTTTTCTTTAAAAACAAAAAAACAGATTAAAAATTTCCCTGAAAATTCAGTTTTTTTTTAATCTATTCTTTCTATGTAATTAGTTTATCATGTCATTCTACAAATTGCAACCTATTTTTACAAGTTTTTAATTTTTTTATATGTTTTTTATTAATTTTTCTAATTCTTCCTTATGAAAGATATATTTTTTGTTACAAAAATGGCATACGGTTTCAATATTTACTTTAGTATCTATCATATCTTGTAATTCTTTTTTTCCAAGCGAAATTAATCCTCTTTCTATTTTTTCCTTGCTACAATCACATTCATATAATGGCATAATACTATCTTCTACAATTTGCACTTTGTCATCCCCTGTTAAGTCTTTTGCAATTTCAAGTAAGCTCATGCCCTCCTCTAGCATCTGGCTTAACGGTTTTGCTTCTCTTATTCGATTTTCTAAAATGAATAGGTCCTCTTCGGTAGCATCTGGCATAGGTGTTACAATATAGCCACCACTTTTTCTTACTCCATTTTTATCGACCAATACTCCCAAATTAACGGCAGTATTCGTTTGTTCGGAAGTTGCAAAATAAGAGGCAAAATCTTCTGCAATTTCACCAGAAACCAAAGGTACCATTCCAGTATAGGGTTCTTTTAGCCCAATATCTTTTACTACATTTAAGTAGCCTTCTTTTCCAACAGCTCCTCCTACATCTAATTTGCCATTTTTTAATGGTAAACTAACCACAGGGGTTTGTACATATCCTTTTAATTTTGGAAAGTTATTCGAAACAATTAACATTCCACCAAGTGGTCCATTTCCTTTTATTTGAACCGTTAATTTATCCTTTTCATTTTTCATCCCCACTGCCATTAAAGCACTTATGGTAAGTGCTCTTCCAAAAGCAGCCGTTGCCACTGGGCTTAAGTCATGGGTATTTCTTGCTTTTTCTACTAGCCTTGTGGTATTGGCACATAGAATATTAATTCTTCCATTATAAGCTAACATCTTAACAATTCGATCCTGATTTTCCATTCTTCATTCCCTCTTTCTTTACAAGCAAATTATATCATACCATAGTAAAAATTGCAAAGAAAAGGCCCCTTTACCTAAGGGGGCTGTCGATGTAGTCGACTGGGGGTTCTTAAAGCCAAATTATAAATGCTTTACCTGAATTGTAACCCAATCTTTCCTATTTTATTCTTCTTCAAACATATCTTTTCCTACTCCACATAATGGGCATACCCATGTATCTGGTAAATCTTCAAATGCTGTTCCTGGTGCAATTCCATTATCTGGGTCTCCTACTTCTGGATTATATTCATAACCACATGCTAAACATTTATACATATCTTCACCTCCTCTTAATTTAAACATATTCTTATAGCCGAGTGCAATAACGGCTATTACAATTAATGCAAAAGAAATTGCCTTCCAAATACCACTTTCTAATAGGACAATGGCAAACATTCCAAGAGTTGCACTAATTCCATATAAAATTAATACTGCTTCTTTTTGGGTAAATCCGTTTTTTAACATTTTATGGTGCAAATGACCTTTATCAGGCATAATTACTGCTTTTAATGATTTTCCTTTTATCACTCTTCTTACAATAGCAAATAAGGTATCAAATACAGGCAGTGCTAATACGATAAGTGGTGCTACAATTACAATTAATGTATAAGTTTTGGCAATTCCTAAAATGGAAATGACGGCTAGTGAAAAGCCCAAAAAGTTAGAACCAGCATCTCCAATAAAGGTTTTGGCAGGATTAAAATTAAATGGCAAAAATCCTGCAAGCGCACCAGCTAAAGCAGTTATCATAAGTATGGCAATAATTGGCGAACCATTTAAGGAAAAGATAATTAATAGCGATAAACAAGATATCAGTGATATTCCAGAGGAAAGTCCATCTAATCCATCAATTAGATTAATTGCATTTGTAATTCCCACAATCCACCCTAAGGTTAGTATGGTCGAAAAGATGTGATTTAATTCCGTAAATCCTTCTTCATCGAAAAAAGGTATGCTAATATGTTCTATACTAATTCCACTTTTCATAACAATAACGGCTGCCATTATTTGTGCCACTAGTTTTACTAATGCTGGTAAGCCTTTTACATCATCGATAAAACAAGTAATAATAATGACCAATGCACCTAGTAAAAATCCCGATAATTTAATATTATAGCCATCGGCTCCGTAAATTAAGACTTCCTTCAATTCCTAAAATCGCAATTAAATACACAATCGATACTAAAAAGCCAGCAATAACTGCAAGCCCCCCTAATCTTGGCATAGGCTTTTTGTTAACTCTTCTTTCATCTTTTGGTAAATCAATTGCTCCTACTTTTTTGGCTAATTTTATGGTGTATGGTGTAATAACAAATGCAGTGATAAACGCTAGTAAAAATGCGATTGCAATATCTCCCCACATAATAAGCCCCCTACTTCTTATTTTGTTTTCTTACTTTTACAACTATATCATACCCTTAGGCATATTACAAGATTTTTTTCATATATATTAGTAACTTTTTGCTACTGTTTAGAGTATGTACTTTGCAATCCGCTTCCATGTAATAATAGATTCATGCTACTAAATCTAAGCTGTAACATTTTTTAGTGAGGAGTGTTTGTAATGAAACGTGGTATTAGTTTGATTTGTTTGTCCTTTCGAAAGAACGTTTTGCCTTTTTTGTTTGTGTGTTTTACTGTTTTTTTGGTGCTTTTTTCGAAAAGCAATCTACAAGCAACAAAATCTCGGGTTACTCTTATGGGCAAATTCCGTAGTTCCCGCTCTTCTTCCTTTTTTTATTGCGACTGAATTATTAAGTCATACTTCAGTTGTCTCCCATGTTGGTAAAATTTTTTCAAAATGGATGAGACCTATTTTTCATGTTCCGGGAATCGGTGCTTATGCTTTTATTATGGGAATTATTTCTGGCTATCCGGTAGGTGCAAAAATTGTTACGAAGTTTAGGCAAGATGGGTTATGTACAAAAGCAGAGGCTGAAAGGCTTCTTGCCTTTACCAATAATTCTGGTCCTTTGTTTATTATTGGAACAGTTGGTGTTACCCTATTTGGTAATACTCAAATTGGTATACTACTATTTCTTACTCATCTATTAAGTTGTATTTTGGTTGGGTTTTTCTTTCGTTTTTGGAAATATCAAGATAAGGAAAAAATCCATTCCCATATGATGTCTACCACCAATTCTTCGGTTACTTTTTCAAACTTAGGAGAGGTTTTGGCAAATAGTATTTTAAATGCCATTCACACCATTTTTGTGATTGGTGGTTTTGTTGTGCTGTTTAGTGTTATTCTTTCTATTTTAAACGAATGTCAATTTTTTAAACTTGTCGATACGATTTGTACTCCCTTTTGTCGTCTATTAGGTATTTCGAACCACTTTATTACACCAATCGCCTCTGGTATTTTAGAACTAACCAATGGCTTACGTTTGGTTTGTGAGATTAGCCAAAAGGCCATTTCTAGTAATATCATCGTATGTTCTTTTTTACTTGGTTTTGGGGGCTTTAGTGTACTTTTACAAGTACTTAGTATTACTTCAAAATCGGATATTTCCATAAAAGCTTATTTTTGGGGGAAGCTATTACAAGGGACTTTTGCTAGTTTTTTAACGGCACTATTTATCCACATTTTCCCTGTTTTCAACTTCGATATTACCCAAGTTGTTTCAACAAATGTGGAAACAATTACAAAATCTGCTTCTCCTATTTATGGGCTATCCATCCTAGCCATTGCCATTAGTTTTGCTTATTTTCTTTACCCTAAAAAGAAAATAAGCAAAGTGTCATGAATTTTTTTCTAATAATAAAAAGTAGCAAAGAACAAGAATTAAATACCATCCTTCATTCTTTGCTATTTTTTTATTTTTGTCCTCCTCTTTTTTACCTATGTAAAATTCTTTATCTTATAGTCCTAGAAATAACGTAGTTCTAAAACCAATACTATCAAATGCAGCTGTTTGGTTATTGCGACCACGATTAGCAGCAGAATAGTCACTTGCATTATTATTAAAATTACCTCCACGTGGTGTATAAGGATACTCTTGGCTACTGCAATCTTCTGATGTCCATTCAAAAACATTGCCACCTATGTCATAAATATTATTTACTGCTGTTGTTTGTCCTGTTGGCACTAACACTCCACTATCATCTGGTTTTGTTTGTGTATCTCCATTTAAATCTGTGTACGTAAATGTTGTATCTTTATAATTTCCTTGAGTACTATTTGTTGCATATTCTGTATTCTTTGTCTCAATAAATTTTATTGCTGTATCCCATGCATAAGCACTACATAATCGACTTTCTACTATATTATTATTTGTATACATTCCTTCTGCTATTTCTTTTGCTTTATCTATTGTAATATAATTCCATACTTGCCTTCCTTTTTGCACTACTGCTTTGCCATTATGATAACCTGTCCAATTTACTAATTTATTACTGTTAATTGTTTCTACATTTGTATCATAATCTACTATCCCTACTTCATAACGTCCTATATAAAATCCTCCATATTTTTTGATACTATTTAATTCCATACTTTTCATTGCTTCTATATGATAATATAACGCACTTAAGGATTGTTTTATTCTTATACTATTAGTCTCTACATCTATTCCATCTTTTGGTTGAGTCGATAAAAATGCATATCGATCATATTTAATACTTCCATCTTCTCCATTTTCTGTACATGGTACCCATACAAACTCATTTCCGTTTGTTTCTGTTCCACTATTATCTTGTATTACAAATCCTGTTTCTTTTGTTCCTTCTGTATGTTTGAATCCTTTTGGCACTGGGACTCCGTCTATCATAGTGTATTTGTCATCATTTATTCCTACTATGATATTATCTACTTCTCCTAAAAATTTTTCTAAATCTTCCTCATCTTTTTTCGCTGCCTCTTGATAGTTTTTTCCTGCTTCCTGTGCTCTTGTTAAGATTCCGCTTTGTCCTACCGTTAAATTAATTGTTATACCTGCTATAATTAATAGTATAATGATAGTAACAACCAAAGCCACTAATGTAATTCCTTTCCCGGTTAGACACAAGACCTCCCCCTAGGTTCGTTTTACATGATTTTTTCATTTTTCTCTTTTGCCTCCTCTTTTTTCTTGTTGTTTACATTTTCTCATAAATATGTAGCATTTCCCCTATATTTCTTTTATGAACACTAGCATTACTAACTCATTCCTTTATTGATGCTCAAGGTACATATTTATTTATGTTTTTACTTTATCATTATAATTATATTTTTGTCAAGAGATAATTTTCCTTTTTTCTGATTTAACCTATTTACTTATCAAAAGAAACTAAGACGAATGTCATAAATATTCTTTAAATGAATACCTTTATAGAAAAGGAGTGATATTATGGAACGCAATACCGATTTTAGTGGGTTTCCACCACCATATGATAATATGACCTTTAATCCGAATTTGGCAAATGATGCCATGTACCAAGACCCTATGTTTAATCCCATTGTGCAATATGAACAGGCATATATGTATTATCGCTATTTGGCACAACAAATGGATTACAAAATTAAATGCAAAGAATATGACCGTATGTGTGGAAATAAGGAGCAAAAAGAACGAAGAATTGAATAATATTCTTCGTTCTTTTTGTTCATATACATTTAAACTGGAGCAATATGAAATTGCTCCCTACATAATAACATCAATAATCGTCTTGTCTTTTTCTATTTTATCTTCTTGTATTTTGTATATTTCTTGTAATTCTTTTACCGCTTGTTTTGCCTTTTCTTCTTCAGAGGCATGAATGTAGGCTAATATTTCACCCATTTTTACAAAATCGCCTTTCTTTTTTCTTAAGGTAATTCCTACCGTTTCATCGATTGTGTCTTCTTTTTTTACTCTTCCTGCTCCTAGTTTGCCAGATAATTCTCCTACATCTTTTGCTGGAAGTTCTCTTATATAGCCTGTCTTTGTAGCCGTTACTTCTAAGATGTATTTGGCTTTTTCAAATTTTTCGGTGTTTTCTAGGTAAGTAATATCTCCTCCTTGGTTTTGTACTAGTTCTGCAAATTTTCGATAACCCTCTTTTGTTTTTATTTTTTCTAGCATCTTTTGTTTGTTTTGTTCAATATTGTCACCAAGTCCTGCTAATTTTATCATATAGGCTCCTAAAGTTAGTACTACTTCTTTTACATCTTCTGGCATATTGCCTTTTAAAAACTTAACTGCTTCAATTACTTCTAAGTTATTTCCTACTGCATAACCTAATGGTTCCTCCATATTGGTAATCACACAAAGTGTTTCTTTTTCGGCTAATACTCCAATTCGGTTCATCATGTGAGCTAATTTTTTTGCCTCTTCTTCGGTTTTCATGAAAGCTCCATTTCCACAAGTAACATCTAGTACAATTTTATTTGCTCCTGCTGCTATTTTTTTACTCATAATGCTAGAAGCAATTAATGGAAGGCTATCTGTACATGCAATGGTATCACGTAGAGCATATATTTTTTTATCAGCTGGTGCTAAGTTTAAGGTTTGTCCAATTAAACTAATTCCAATCTTTTTTACATTTTCAATAAACTCACTTGTAGAAATATTAGTACAATAGCCGGGAATGGATTCTAGTTTATCAATGGTTCCACCAGTAAACCCTAAACCTCTTCCAGACATTTTTGCTACTGGTATTCCAAAAGAGGCGATAATTGGTGCTAAAATTAGTGTTACTTTATCGCCTACCCCACCAGTACTATGCTTATCTACCACATTTTTTCCAAATACGGATAAATCTAGCATTTCGCCAGAATGTGCCATACTTAATGTTAAACTCGTAATTTCCTCATCTGTCATACCATTTAAGTAAATTGCCATTACCAAAGCAGCTGCTTGGTAATCGGTTATACTTCCCTTCGTATAGCCTTCTATAAAATATTTAATTTCTTCTTTTGTTAGTTCTTTTTTATCTCTTTTTTTGGTTATTATCTCAACAATATTCATATTTTTCTACCTTCCTATTCTTTTTCAAGTATAAGAACCTAATCCACCGCACAGGCAAAACCTGTGGGTGAGGTACTTAAGAAATCTTATTACTTTCATAATAAAAAGAGAAAGATGAACTTTCCCTTTAAATAAATTTTTTCGTAAAACTTTTTCTGTGGATTGGGCATAATCCGTATTCTTTAATAGCTTCAATATGCATTTGGGTTCCATAACCTTTGTGTTTTTCAAATCCGTATTGTGGGTAAATTTCATCCCACTGTCTCATAATTCGATCCCTTGTTACTTTGGCTAAAATGGATGCTGCTGAAATACTGTAACATAGTGCATCTCCTTTTATGATAGACTTATACGGAATTTCTAAGGTATCAATTCCTTTCAGGGCATCTACTAATATGACATCTGGTTTTGTGCTTAATTCTTTTAGAGAAGTGGTAAGTCCTTTTTTGGTTGCTTCTAAAATATTTATTTCGTCAATTTCTTTTTGATCGATAATACCAATTCCATAACTGATTGCCTCTTCGATAATTTTTTCATATAAAGCCTCACGTTTTTTTTCAGAAACTTTCTTAGAATCATTCACTCCTTCAATCATAGAATTTCTTGGCATAATGACCGAGGCTACTACAACTGGTCCTGCAAGTGGTCCTCTTCCTGCTTCATCAATTCCACAAATGTACTGAATTTCTTTGTGCTTTTTATAAATATCTTCTTCTATTTTCTTTAATTGCACTAATCTTAGCTCTTCTTTTTCTTTCATCCTTATTTTATTCCTTTTACTTAATTTTCCATTTTGGTTTTATTTTATTGTCCTTTTTAAGCCCCCCCAGCCGCTTTGCGGCAGCCCCCTTGTTAAAGGGGCTTTTTTGTAATTGCTTCGGGGTTTGTATGCAATAATTATAGTCTATTTTTCTTGTTCTGCTACTTCTTCGTCTACTTTTAAATCTTTCATTTCGGAAAGTTTGTAATAGGTTTTATCTTTGTTTTCAAATCCCTTTACATAGATAATCTCGTTGGTTTCGTAATTAACAATATACCCACTGTCTTGTTTTACTTTCTCTAATCCCATTTCATTCAAATCGTTTTGTAATAACAAATAACAATTCTCACTATCTTCTATTTTGTTTTCCGAAAGCAATTTTTCTACCTCTTTATTGTCCGTTACTTCGGTCACTTTGGTTCCTTTATAATTTGAGGTATCTTTATTAAACTTTGCTTGTTCGGAAATCGTCTTCGTTTTTGCCTGAATTAGCATCATATTAGTATTAATATTTTGCAAATTTGCTTGTTTGATAATTTCACTTCCTGTATAAATACCAATGGAAGCTAAAATAATTAAAACAATTACTGTAATCGTTAGTGCTACAATGGTAATTCCTTTTTCCTTCTTTTCCTTTTTCATAAATATACCTCCCCTATTTTTAAGTTTATTTTCATTTTCTTCTTATATTATATCGATAGTCCATCATTATTTCAATAAAATTTTATGATTTTTTATGCTTTTCACACTTTTTTCACAAAAGTATTGTATGATAAGTTTGACGTATGGATATTTTATTATTATTGGAGGTTTTATTTATGGAAGAAAATTCAAATCACAAACAAACATATCAAGTTATCGATATGTCAGAACCCAAAAAAGAAAAGAAAGCAACAAATAGCTTTTCAAAAAGTATTTTATTACCTTTCTGTTCTGGTGTTTTAGGTGCTACTTTAGTAGTAGGAACCTGCTTTGGAGTACCACAAATTCGTACCTATTTAATGGGAAAAACCGAATTTGTACAAACTTCATCTCCTTCACGGAAATGTCGAAACGCCTAGTAGTTTAACCAGTATTTCTCTTACTAATTATTCAGAAACGGGAATGAAAGTAGCAAGCAAGGTTCGTCCTTCGATTGTTGGAATTAAAGTAGAATATACCGCAAACTCCATGTTTCTTCGTAACTCTACTACTGCCTCTGCAGAAGGTTCTGGTATTATCATTACAGAAGATGGTTACATTTTAACTAATAACCATATTGTAAATTCGACTTCAACCAATTCTTTTTATGAATTAGGAAAAGCAAATAAATTAAGTGTTTATTTGTATAATGATGAAACCGAATACCCTGCCACCATTATTGGAACCGATGAGCAAACCGACCTTGCGGTTATTAAAATCGATAAAACTGGATTAACGCCTGCCGAACTTGGCGATTCGAGTAAAGTACAAGTAGGGGAATTTTCTATGGCAATTGGAAATCCTTTAGGATTAGAAAGTAGTGTAACAGCTGGTATTATTAGTGCTGTTAATCGTAAAGTAACCGACACAGATGGAAAAACCTTTACTTTAATCCAAACCGATGCTGCAATTAACTCTGGAAATAGTGGTGGTGCTTTGGTAAATGCAGAAGGAAAAGTCATTGGAGTAAACACTCTAAAACTTTCTGGTACTGGAATTGAAGGTATGGGATTTGCCATTCCTATTAATTCTACCAAAGAAATTTATGAACAATTAATCAATCATGGTAGTGTAAAAAGACCATATATTGGTATTACTGGAATTGATTTAGACCAAAAAACAGCAGACTACAATAAACTAGTGGTTGGTATTTACGTAAAAGAAGTAGAAACCTTTTCCTCAGCAGAAAAGGCAGGCATAAAAACAGGAGATGTTATTATTGGAGCAGATGGGAAAACAGTGAAAACTATGGATGAATTAAATGAAATTAAAAATGCACATGCCATTGGTGACCAAATGACTCTAAAAGTAAATCGTAATGGGCAAGAAATGGATATCTCTTTAACCCTTGCCGAACAACCAACAAAACAGCCTTAATATTTTCTTCATAATCAATTTGCAGGCTTTCCATGTTTCGTTCACAAAATGGACAAAATTGTTTTATAAGATAAGAACATGAAAAGTATAAGAAAGAATTAATAAGAAACTTTTCTTATATTTAAAACATCCCCTTTTATTTTCAAAAAGCGGCCAGAAACTGGTCGCTTTTTTTAATCTAATAATTTAAGCTCTACATCGTCCATCTTATATTTGTTAGTTTGTTCATCTAATCGAAACTCTACCAATGTTTTGGCTAAGGTTTCGTTATTTTGTCTTAAATCGGTGGAGAAATATAATTTAATTTGTGGTATTTCTATTTTGTTTGTTACAATGGTTTTAAAGCATTCTGCCATGTGTTTTTCATCTTCGCAAATGAAAATTAATTGTGGCATTGCAGAAAAACCGGAATCTCCTGCTACAAAGTTTGCATAGAAGTCTTGGTATAAACGTGCCTTTTCTACTAATTTTGTTTCCCAATCTTCTTCTCTTCTTATTACTTCAAATACAAAGATAATCGATTTATTGTTTTTGGTTAATTTTACACTACCACCTGTTGATTTAAAGGTTTTAGCAAGTGATTTTGCTGTAATGGTTGGTTTTACTGTATATTCATCAAATGCTTTTACTTTTCTTAAATAAGCTAAAATGGTTTGGTTTCCTGCTAGTCTTTTTTTAATCATGGCAACTGGTTTGGTATTATCAGTTGGTTGCCATTTACATTCAATTTCTTTTGAGGTTAATAAGTATTTTCCCATTTTTTCTAAACTATAAATACGATAAATTCCTTTTCCCTCTTCTGAGCTAAAATAATATCTTGTTAAAATTTTCGATTTTACCATTTGTTCTAATTTGTTATTCAACTTGTCTTGTGATTTATAATCAATTCCCTTCCAAGTTAAAATTTGGCATAATTGTCTTGATGTAATAAATTCAAATTCATTTACTAACTCTAATATTTTAAAGTGTAAATCATTAATATGTCCAATATTAATTTTATGGACAATTTGGTTCATGGATACATATCCATCTTTTCCGTCAAATACTTTAATTTCACCCTGACGAATTGCGAATGGTGAACTTTTTGCTTCAATTTGGTTATCTTCAACCATAATTAAATCCCTCCTACAAATACTAATTTTACTTTTTTCTTTTCTGGTATGATTTTCCTAATGCTAACTTGGACTTTTTGCCCATATTGTATATTTTCTTTATAATCGGCTAATCCCACCAAATTTGGTTTTAGCTCGACGAAAATACCGTTTTTTTGTTTCTCTTCCTGCCTTGCAATCCCTTCTACAATGTCTCCTTCCGAGAATTCCTTAATATTATCTTCCCAAGTTCCTAAGAGTTCTTTATAAGTTAAAACAACTCTTTTATGGTTCCTGTCTATCCATTTTACCATAACATTGATTTTTTGTCCAATTTGAAATCGTTCTTCTGGTGATTTTATTCTTGCAACCGAAATATTTTCAATATGAAGTAGACCTACAATGCCTCCTCCAATTTCTACAAATACCCCATATGGTCGTATGTTTCGTACCATTCCACCGTACTACCATTCCGAGGTTGTAACTCCTTTTGTACCCAAGCTAGAGCCTCTTGTCCTACTGCTTTTCTAGATAAAATTACAAGGTCTTCTTTGGGAATATCCTTTACTTTAAATTGCACAATTTTATTTACTTTTCCGTGCACAAACATTCGGCTTTGGAAATCCAGTTTCATCAATATTAATGGCTTCCACTTCTTCTCTTGGTATCATGCCTTGTATGTGGTTTCCCATATCTACATACAAATTATAATTGGAATCACACTTTGTAACAAACCCTTGCATGATGTCACCCGTTTTATATGCTTTCTCTAATTCTGGAGGTGTTATTGGTTTTGTTACCATTTCCCAACCTTCTGGAATAAATCGTTGGTTTTCCATATCATCACACCTTTTTTCTTTTGTTAGTGCTATTATATCGATAATTTTGAGAATTGTAAATATATTTTTTAGTAATTTGCTACATTCTCTTTCATAAATTCTTTAAACTATTGTTCTTTTTCGTTTGTCCTTTCGTTAAATATACATAATTTTTTATTTTCTTTACTTCTTCTTTTCTTAAATATCGCCACTCTCCTATTTTTAGGTCCTTTACCGTTAGGTCTCCTATTTTACTTCTGTGTAGTGTTATAACGGTATGACCTACTGCTTCGCACATTTTTCGTACTTGTCTGTTTTTTCCTTCATGGATTGTAATTTCAATTCTAGACCTATTTTTTTCTTTATCTATTTTTAATAGGTTTACCCTAGCTGGTTTTGTAATATAATCTTCAATTAGTAGTCCTTCTTCTAATTGTTGTTTTTCGTTTTTCGTTATGATTCCTTTTAGGGTTGCTACATAGGTTTTATTAATTTCATGTTTGGGATGTGTGATTTGATAAACAAAATCGCCATCATTGCTTAATAATAAAGCTCCGGGAAGTATACATATCTAGCCTTCCTACTGGTACAATTCTTTTATTTACGCCTTTTATCAATTCCAATACATTTTTTCTACCAAATTGGTCATTGGCTGTTGTAACATAATCGATTGGTTTATTTAGCAAAATATATACCTTTTCTTCTTGTAGTTGGATTTTCTTTTCATCAAACCATACCTCATCCTGTTTTGGATTTACTCTCGCTCCTAGCTTACTTTGTGTTTTTCCGTTTACTTTTACTCTACCTTCTAAAATATATTCTTCGCATTTTCTCCTAGAGGCAATTCCGCAATCTGCCATATATTTTTGTAATCTTATCTCTTCCATTCATTCTCCTCTCATTTTATGATACGTTTTTCGTTTACCCTATTCTTTCTTGTTTTCGTACCAGTAACATTTTTGGGTTTGCTTCATATACTATCTATACAAGCCTATGTTTTTCATTTCTTTATACTTTTTGTATAAAGTTTATATAGATTTAAATACCCCTTACGTTTTTAATGGCAGGGGTATTTTACTTTCTTAGCTTATTTAGTATTTCTTCAAAATAATCTGGTAGCGATGCTTCTAGAGTCATTTCCTTTTTGGTAATTGGGTGCTTAAAGCTAAGTTTGTATGCATGTAGCATTTGCCCTTCTACTCCAAATGGGTTCTTACCATTGGAATACACCATATCTCCTACAATGGGATAACCAATGTGTGCCATATGAACACGAATTTGATGGGTTCTTCCTGTTTCGATTTTAATTTCTAAGAAGGTATAGCCTTCAAATCTTTCAAGCACTTTGAAATGAGTAATTGCATCTTTTCCTTCTTTTGCAACTGCCATTTTTTTCCTATCTTTTGTACTTCTGGCAATTGGCATATGAATGGTGGCTTCGTTTTCTTTTACACACCCTCTTACCAAAGCAAGATACGTCTTTTTTATTTCGTGATTTTTTAATTTTTCACTTAACACCATATGGGCGGTATCATTTTTGGCAATGATAATTAATCCGAGAAGTATCTTTGTCTAACCTATGAACAATGCCTGGTCGTAATTCTCCTCCAATCCCAGATAGGGTGTCTTTACAAATATTCATAATAGCATTTACTAACGTCCCATCTGGGTTTCCATTTGCTGGGTGTACTACCATTCCTTTTGGTTTGTTTACAACAATGATGTCACTATCTTCATAAATAATTTCTACTGGAATGTCTTGTGCCTGTAAACTTGTCTTTTTTACAGGTACTTCTTCAATCTCTACCACATCTCCTAAGCTTACTTTTGTAGAAGCTTTTGCACACTTTCCATTGATGTATATCTTTTTTTCTTCTATTAACTTTTGCAAACGATTTCTTGATAATTCCTCACATTCAAGTGCTATCCATTTATCTAAACGCATATTCTCATTTTTTGTTACTTCTATTTTTTTCAAATCTTATTTTTGCTCCTCCTATTTTTCTAAATGCTTTCATTTTTCTTTCTTGTAACTCTTTTCTTGTTTCCTTCTCCTTTTATTGTTTTTTCCTTTTTCTTTCCTGTATTTCTTTATAACTATATAATGCAAAACAAAAAGCAAGTGCTATCCAACCAATTACAATATAAATATCGGCAAGATTAAATACTGGAAAATGAGTACTTGGGAAAATTTGGATAAAATCTACTACATTTCCCCTACATACTCGATCTATGACATTTCCTATTCCTCCGGCTCACAATGATAAACAGTGCATACATGGTTGGTTTATCCATTTGGTCTTTTTGTATCCAAATGAAACGTATGATAATTCCTAGTACAATTAGATTACTAACGATGAAAGTTCCCATACTCGTTCCTTGCCCTATGCCAAAAGCAATTCCATTATTAAATACTAATTTCAAGTTAAGCACATTTTCAAGTATGGTTACATTCCAATTATTTGAAATAGCAATTATTTTTACAATTTGGTCGATTCCTAATAGTCCTATGAACATTAGGATTGGCCACATTAACCTTTTATTTTCTTTTTGTTCCCTCACTTTTTTATATCGATTAGCTTAAATTCACTAATCTTCCCCTTTCTTTTCCTTTTATTGTTCTTGTCTTTCGTATATAATGAAATAATCATCTTTATACAATTCTTTGTAGTTTTCATCACGTTTAATAAACATATTGATTTTTGTATTTTTTGGTATTAGTAAGTGCGTAAAATCGTATTTTTCAAATCCATCTTCATAATATTTACTAACATTCGCAATTTGAAGTGCATCGGTAAAAATATCCTTGTCTTTATCACCATTAAATTCTGGTGTATATAAATCTGCTCTTGAATCGATAAAGACTGGTACTCCTTGGTATAAGATGTAGCTTCCATAATTGTATTCATTATACAAACGTATTTCGCTTATATTTACATTTTGTTTTAGCCATTCAACTGCTTGTACAGGATAGGTTTTTTCATCAATAAACTTATTTCCTGCCTGTGGTTTAAATTCTACAATACTAACTAAAATTACTAGTAATATTGTAATCACTGCTCCAAAACCTGAGGTAATATTTTTCATGAACTTTTCGGTTCCGTCTTTATCATATTTATGGAATAAATCACAAACTAATCGATTAATCGAATATACCCCAATTAGCGTAAGCATTGACAGTTGTCGTTTTGAAGATAATGCTAAAATGATTAGACCTCCTAGCATAAAGAAATCTTTTAGGCGTATTTTGGTATCGGTAAATACTAATATTGCTAGTACAATAGCAAGAATGGTTAGTGTTCCTCTATTTTGAATTAATACCATTGGCAAATGTTCATTAATACTTTTGGTTGTATTTCCTTGCATTGTTTTTACTAAATAGGTATATGGCGCATCTCCAAGTGGAGTAAGTAGTCCCGTTAATACACAAATTAGCATAACCACAATTAACCATTTTGTTGCACCTTTTCGTTCTATCCTAATTTTATATGGATTTTTTCTTCTTTCTGCTTGTTTTTGTAAGCTTTGTTTGAATTTATCTTCTAAAATTTGTCGCTTATTTTGCAGGATTTCTATTTTATCTTGCCTATTTGGACATTTCTCTTCTTTTGTTGGTTTGTTTTGTGTTTGTTGCATTTTGTACTCATAATATCTTTTTTGTACCTTATAAATTATATGAGAATCTACCAATAAAGCAATTAGATACTCTGCAATATATGGTAGGAAAATAATAAAGTAAAATGGCCATACTGCTAAATGAACATTGGCAATAACCGTTGGAATTACAATTAACCCAATCGCATAACGCTTTTTCTTTGTTTCCAAAAATTGTTCAATAAAGTATACGGTTAGTGCAAATAAAATAAAGGTAACAAGTTGTGCTCTTGCTGCAATAAAGCCTGTGATAATATACATGACTCCCATGGTTAATAAAAACGATACTAATTCGTTTTTCACAATTTTTTTATTGGTAACATATACTGTGACTCCTAACAAACATGCTAATATTACAGTAGATAGATAAATTCCTGCCATTCCTCCTAGTTGGTAAATAAAATAAATTCCTACATCATATAACCAATGAGGATAGGTATAGGGTAAATCATGCATTGAAAATGGGTCTTTCATATCAATATTTCCACTATTTACAATATGTTCTCCTATTTTTATGGTATAAAATGTATCATTTTGCAAGGTAATTGGTGTAATAGCAAAACAGAAAATTATAATACATACAATTGCGATTAGATTAAATTTTATTTTTAATTGCTTGTCCTCCACTTTCTTCTCTCTCCTTTTTTTATAATGACCTTATTATACCAAAGAAAATCAAAAAAGCATAGTGCTTTTTTGATTTTCTTAAACTTCTACATTGGTGTCTTT
The DNA here is from genome assembly GCA_948436025.1 of uncultured Clostridium sp. GTDB lineage: Bacteria > Bacillota > Clostridia > TANB77 > CAG-508 > RGIG8482. Next base: position 19,170 of record CAOJHH010000026.1, read on the forward strand.
TTCCTTAAAATCTTATCCTCATCCCACGTTTGCGCATTTTTAACTTATTTGCTCCATTTTGGTTTTGACTTCTTTTAAATCTTTCCAGAACTCAATTTTTTTATTATCATCACGAAGAAGGGCTGCTGGGTGCCATGTTGGCATATATAAAAGCCCTTTTCGCTCAATCCAATTTCCGTCTTGTGGCAGTAATTCCATATTCGTTTCCTAATATATTTTTTAATGCTACACTTCCTAGTAACACAATTATTTTTGGTTTTACTAACATCACTTGATTTCGCAAATAGTTTAAACAAGCCTCTGCTTCGTCTGCTTCTGGGTTTCGGTTATTCGGTGGTCTACATTTTACTACATTGGCAATATAAACCTCTTCTCGGTTTATGCCAATACCTTCAAATGCCATGTTCATAAGTTTTCCTGCTTTTCCCACAAAAGGCTCCCCGGAGCCTATCCTCGTCTGCTCCCGGTCCCTCTCCTATAAACATAAGATCTGTTTGTTTCTTTCCTGTTCCAAATACAATGTTGGTTCTATTCTTACATAATTTGCACCTTTGACATCCTACAATAGACTTTTCTAATTCTTCCCACGTTTCAAACATCTTCTTCTCCTACTTTTTTATAATTCATTTATTTTTTTAGCCATTTCTTTACTAGTTTGTTTGATAAAATTTCTTATTTGAAATATGTTTCTATCATTCCTTTTCCATATTCTGATGTAATTTTTAGGATTGCTCCTTGTACAATGGCAAGTTGTGGTGGTACATGCCCAATGTCTGCCTCTGTAATGATTGGTAGTTTTAAATCGCCGATGGCATCTAGTATGGCTTGGTCTTGGGTTAGGTCATAATCTTCTCTCATGATATATGGTCTTCCAAAAATAATTCCATTACAATGTTCAAAATATCCTGCATGTTTCATTTTCCATAGAATTCTTTGTAATAATGGGGTATTCATTTCGTACGCTTCTAAAAACCATATGGTTCCATCTTCTTTATATTTTTCAATATATTCTTTTACTTTATCGAATTTGGTTCCAATAAGGGTATCTACACAGTCGATACAGCCACCTAAGGCTCTTCCTTCCATTACAATTTTCTCGTGTGTACTAATGTTTTTCCATTTTACTGGAGTGGTTAGGTTGTAGGTTCCGTCTTCGTTATCCTCTTTTTCCACTTGATATTTTTCAAATGAAGTTTGTCGTATTTCTTCTCCTGCTTCTATGGTTAGGGCATCCATTAGGTTACGGTATAATGGTGTCATTCCATAGTCTTTTACATTTTCACAGTACATGCTTGGGATGTCACATATGGTGTTTAGTAAAAAACTAAGATGCGTAATATCGGAAAATCCTTGTGTCCATTTTGGTGTACTATTTTTTAGGGCGTCAAAGTCTAACTCATCTAGCATTTCCATTAAAAAGTCTCCTCCACCTGCATAAATAATGAGTTTTACCTCTTGGTTGTTCCATAATTCCATAAATTCTTTTGCCCTTACTTTGGCAGGTGCACTTCTTCCTTGCTCGTCTTTTCGAACACTTTGGGTTTCAATAACCTTATACCCCATTGTCTTTAGTTTTTTGATTGCTAGTTCTAACTTCTGGATTTTTTCTGGTTCTACGGTTCCACTCGATGGAGCACAAATTCCAATGGTATCTCCTAATTTTAAATGTTCTGGATAACGCATACTTTTTCCTCCTTATTTTTTCATTCCTAGCATAGCGGTATTTCTTCCCGCAAATTCTTTATGGGCTCGGTAGGAATGCATATACTCACTATTGCACACCGTACAAATTCCACTATCGATAATATTTTCTTTTAAAAGCCCTATTTCTATCATCATATTCTGGTTAATTTTACATGTGTCTATCGTGTATTTTTGTTCCTTCGGATTGATAACTGTAATAATGTCTTCTATGTCTTTTAAATAAGAAAATTCCTTTTTAAAAAGGTCAGCTACATCTTTGGACACTTCAAAATGGCATTTCCTAATACATGGTCCTATAAAGCAAAGGATGTTTTGGGGTTTACATTGATACTCACTTATCATCTTCTTTACTGCTACTGCACCGAATTTTTTCTAGTGTTCCTTTCCAACCAGAATGAATATTACCGTATTACCTTTTTTATTGGGTCATAAAAATAAAGAGGTGTACAATCTGCAAATCCTAGAGAAAAGGTAATATCTTTTTGGTTGGTTATTAATCCATCCACATCGGTTAATTCCTGTGGAAATATCGTAAGTTTTTTTGGTTGTTCATCAATTCTTTTTACTATATTAGTATGGGTTTGATATGGTCTTATCATCGTCTCTTTCTTAATTCCCAACGCTTCTGCCAATTTTTCAAAATTGGCATATAAAATTTCTCTTTTTTCCTCATAAGTATCATTTCCTGCAATATCAAAATCATGTGCCTTTAAGGTATAACAATGTACAATTTCCGGATATTCCAGCAATTTTCGAAATTGCAAAAACTCCACTCCATTGTTTCTTACATGTACCATTGTTTCATTTGATAAGTCAACCATAAATTTTCCTTACCCTCCTTGTTTGTTACTATTCTATTATGAACCCCAAAAAAAGTCAATCACTTTTATTTGTATTGTTTTTTTGTAAAAGTGTATTGACTTTTCATATAACATATGATACATTTGTTCTGTTGTTAGAAACCTCACTATGACTTTATGATGACATTCATTAGCATTACTGATTTGTAATGTTAAATATGTCATTATCGAAGAGGTGGGGCTTATGGAGTTATGTGTTGGGATTGCGCTTGTGGTTCTTTCTATTGGTATTACAGTATCTTTAATTGGACTTGTTCGGTTATAGTATTTGTATACATAGAAAAAGAATTGAAGTATGCCCTAACAAAACAGACTTCAATTCTAACAACCACGAGAAAGGGGCCTAAGCCTTTTTCTCTTTTTTTATCTACTTATATTATAATTAATTCTTCCTATATTGTCAATATGTTTATTCGTTTTTTCAATTAATTTATTAAAAATATTTACTTAAATTTTATTCTTTTACGTTAATTCATGGTTTAAAAATTGACATAATGCATATTATGGTGATATAATATACTTACCTGAATCCGTGAACTATATAGAGTGATGTATTTTCATATAAATTAAGAACA
>CAOJHH010000027.1 GCA_948436025.1 uncultured Clostridium sp.
ATAGTTTATTATACACTCTCTCATAAAATGTGTCCATATATCTATTCTAACACCAGTTTTCTAAACGATCGGATATAGCATATACATTACTTGCATAAACTCCAAGTAGCATAAAATTTGTTAGAATTAATGTCATCACAAGCAAACTTGCTAATAACTTACTCCATAATCTTTTCTTCATCATAAAACCCATTCCTTTCTTACTTCGTTTACAAAGTTTGCATATTTTTTTAAAACCTTGTATTTCTTTTGAAGCGAAGACATTTTTCGATAATACCTCTATCTACTATTTTACTGGGTTTTGTATTATTTTCAATAGAAGTTTCTTCCATATACGATACTTCTTATTTTATTTCTCTTTAGGGAAATTGCTGTTCTTCAGGTTTTATGACGATTTATGAATATTGTATTAAGTTTATGTTACAAAACGATGTAATATATCTTATTTTGTTTGGGATTAATGGGTTTTAAGTATACAAAAAAATCGGAGATTTTTAGTATCTCCGATTTTTCTTGTTGATTACTTTTCCTTGCGGTTCATGACGAATTTTTTAATTGCTACAATTCCTAGTAATAAGATTGCTCCTATCACAGTGCCTAATACATAGTACACTGGGGTCTCTCCTGTTGGTGGTGTGATGATAATCAATCCGTCTTGTGGGTATCTTGTTTTTACATTTTCTGTTCCTGCTAGCTCATCAATTTCATCGTATCTACTTGAACCTAAGGTATCATGCTCACGTGGTTGTTCTTCTAAGCTTTGGTTTCCAGGAATTGCTCCACGGTCATAACGACCATCTGTTGATTCAATTTCTACAATCTCACTTAAGTTACTATAACTTAGGTCATCTGCTGCACTTTCTGCCGATAAGGTTTTCTTTAGGGTTAGTATACTTGTCACACTTTCGTTTGGTGCTAATGTTTTGGTAAGTGGATTTTCCTCAGTTGCTTTTAATACCGTCGTTTGTGTGCTTAAGTCTACTAATTTTTTATTCTCTTTTCCACTTTCATTATTAATCCAAGTCGAATGTGTCTGTGTTTGAATGTCTTCTTTTTTCACAACTTCCCATAAACCATTATTATCGCTTAAGTCAAAATTTAAGTTATTTGCTACATAATTGATGATATTCTTTGCTTTGGCATTCACTCCATCTTCACTGTTATTGGTAACGGTAATTCGGTAAGTTACTTCTAGTTTTGCACCACTTAGTAATTCATCATCCATAATAATGTTTAATTGTTCTTGTTTGTCATATGTTGCAAAATCACTTTTTGGCATATACATGTAATTGTCTCCATTATTAACGATTACTTTAAAGTTATTTCCTTGTTCCTCATGTGCTAATTCAAGTAATACGGTTCCGTCGGTTGCTAATACTTTTACATGATCGATATCTTGATCGATGGTCAATTGGCTTCTTGCTTTTTCTACAACACCAAAGTCAACTCCTCTTACCTCATATTCATAATAGTCTTTATCCCCTTCTGGTTTGGTTACATTTAAGTTTCCTTCAATTTGTTTTTTGGTATTTTCAAATTCAATTTTAATTTCTGGTGTGTAAGCATACATGTAGTTTCTTCTTTCTAATTCATTAACAAGACTTCTGTTTTTCTTCATGGTATCAACAACTTCTTCAGTTGGTTGTGCTTGTGTATACTCATCAAATGCTTCCCCTTGTTTTTCTATTTCTCTTAATGTATTTTGATTAATGAATGAGTTAAACACTTCTGCTTTATGGTTTACAATTTCTCTACCATATTCTTTTTTTGCGTAAGTCGTTACTTGGTCTCTTCTTGTTAAATCATCGGTTGCATCTGATCTTCCTGCCATAGAGGCATCCGCAAACCAATAGTATCCATCTGCTTCATATTTCGTGATTTTTTGTGTCTCGGCAACTGCTACCTCGTTTTCATCACTATTTTTTAGCCCATTATTCGTATTGTAAATACCTTTCAAGGTATCATCTGTCGTATATTCATGTGGTACTGTGGTTTGTGCTGGGTTTAGGGTAAATCCAGTTGACTTATAATCTTGCCCTGTATATGATGTATCATTTTTAATGTCATAGTCTAAACCATATCTTTGTTTAAAGGTTACTTTTGCATTGTTATTTTCAAAGTCCTTCTTATAAGTCGTGATGTAACCATCGATTGTTTTTCCCTCTGCATCTTTACTATCCGTTATATATTGTGATTCCTTCGTTAATGCTGTTTGGTCATCTGCACCATAGGTAAATCGAATCGTGTAATCTCCTGGGATAAAGGCTCCAAATCCATACCAACCATTTTCGTCTGTATAGGTCGTAGAACGAACAATTAATTGATTGTTTTTAATTTCAATTAACTCTGCTTTTACCCCTGCAATTCCTTTGTCATTCTTATCTCCTATCGTTCCGTTTCCAAATCTAGTTTTGGCTACATCTACTTTGTGTTCTTCTGAAGTTGCACTTCCTTCATTACCATCTTCAAATACCGTTCCTTCGACTGTTCTTGACTTACGAATCGAATATGCATATGCTGGTGCTTTGCTGGTATCGTCTTCTAATGGTGTAATTCCCATACTGTAATTTGCTGGATTAAAGTTTCCTGGGTTTGAATCGCGGTCAATTAATCCTAAGGTTTTTGCTTCTAATTCACTCTTATTTGCATCATAATATTGTTTATTCTCTCTATATTCTGCATCCGATGTATAGGTTTTATATCCATTAATTTCTGCTAAATTGTAGGTGTAGAAGGTATTTCCCCATGGCAATCCTGCATTAATTAAAGTTTGTTCTGGATCAATTAATCCAAAAGTTACATAGATGTATTGTTCTTTATCGTCATTATATAATACTTTTTCTGTTGGGCGTAAGTAGATTGTTTTATATCCACGTTTTCCTTGTCCTACTGTCCAACTCTTATCTGTATTATTTCTATCTGCTCGAATTTCGCTTTCTTCGCCATACATCGACTTTTCACTTGATTCCACTTTTGTATTTGGAATTTCGTTTCCATCTTTATCTCCCATGTATGCACTTTCAAATACGTAATGTTCATCATAGTAATCAACAATCTCAGTTACAGAACCTACAACATTTGATTGGTTTCGAATCGCAATTTTATAGGTTACATGAATTTGTAATTTGTCATTATTTTGTAAATTACTGTTAATATCTCTCCACGAATAATTTTTATCTTTGTTTTCTTCTCCATATAAAGTTGCTTTATATTCTTCTTTTCCTAACCAATCGTTTCGATAAACTTCATTTAAGTTATTTCCGTTAATAATTTCTTCGGTTCTGTATTCATGTGAATATTGGTCAGCTCTTCCTGCTTCTGCTTTTTGTAAATCTCCTGTATCTGTATTATTCATGTATTTATCTCTTAATGCATTTAAGTAGTAATCTTCGTTTACTCCGTAGCTAAAGCCTTTGTTTTCCCAATCTTTTCTTGCATCATAGGTATAAACTTCGGTTTGTCCATTAATGTTTAGAGTTGCTTTCATAACATCTTTGTATAATGCTAAATCAAAAGTTGGTCTTGCTTTAATTCCTAAGTTAACATGTAATTGGTCATATGGTCCACCTGCTTCGTATATCGCATCAAAGTTTTCTCCTGCAAGAACATTTCCGTGGTCATCAATGGTAAAAATTTGGGTTAATGGATAATTCTGAGTACTATATGCTTTTATTCTACAATCATATGCAAATACTTCTTCATCCTTACTTCCATCATGTGCTCCAAAATTTTTAGCAATCGCTGTAAAGGTATCTGCTATGTCTTCTTGTAAAAAGACTTGATTATAGTCACCTCTACTTGGACTCTTATAGTTACGTGGGTTTGATCCAATTTCCTTAAAATTATTGTTAAAGGCTTGGCGATTAACTCCTCTGGCATCTTCCGTTGCTTTTGAAATGTTAACCGCATTTCCAGATCCTCTTTCTACATTGGTATACAACATTCCATTATACACATATTCCACATAATACGTTTTTTGCGCATTTAACTTATCAAACTCATAATGTCCATTTGAATCGGTTAAGACTCTTGCCACTTGTGTTCCTGAATTTTGTACTCCCCCTTCTGGCATTTGTCCTACTGTTTTGTTACATCCTACTGTATAATAATCGATTGTGTTTTCGTCCTTCGTACAAGTTTTTATATATCTCTCTTGTTGTCCACAAATAATCTCATAACCTTCTGCATCTGTTGGTGAAAGTTTACAAGGATTGTTTGGATCACTATTACAATCCGCCGTATGCTGTGTATGATATATTAGTTCATAACATCCTGTTCCATATACTTTTGAACCAGTATGTTCATGTTCTAATTGGGTATAGCATTGTCCATATGCAGTCTCGCTTCCTAAGTGTTTATGATATACAGGAACTGTATAACAACCTGTTCCATCTTTTGGGCTTCCTGTATGTGTATGCATCATAGAACTTTGAGAGCTTGCCACTTGTCCATTGCTCTCGTATAAAGTTACTTCAATTCCTCCTAAACCTTCTCCTGCATCAAATAAATTATTTCCTTCATTTGCTTTTCCCTCATCTTGGTCTAAGAAAACATTTCCTGCTATTTTCATTGTTAAATCAATGCTTTCTCCCCATTTGGTTGGAAAATACATGGTAACTTGTTTACGTACTTTGCTTGCTTTTCCAGAAAGTGCCATTAGTCTTTGGGATTCATTACCTTCTTCATCATATGCTTGGTATCGAATTCTTTTTTTTAGATTATCCTTCCATCCACTTGGTGGATCATAATCAGCATCTCCTGGTTGCCCTTTACCTGGGTTTTCATAATAGCCATGTGCATTACATCTTTCAGGACCCACTTGTCTTTCCCAGTTACGATACATCCTTCTTCCAATATATTCTGTCATAGTTGCTTCACAATGTTCTAAATAACCAAACGTCATTTTTAAAATGGCCTCTGTTGCTTCTGTTGTATAAAATTTTACATAAAAGTTTTGTCCATTTAATGTTTTTGTTCCATTTTCTTTTAAATCTGCAATACTAATTACTTCTCCAGATTCTGTTAAAATAATTGCTTCTAGATTTCCTGCATTGGTAATCACTTCTATTTCATCAATCCAACTAAATTTATTCTCTCCGTTATAAACACCATCTGGATAATCAATATTAAATGGTCCAATCAAATAAGAGCCATCTTTTTGTTTTACCCCTACTCTTATTTCTGACGTGTTGTCGTTAATTAATGTTTCAAATAAATCATTTGGGGTATATCCTCCATGGATAAGTTTAAAGAATTCGTCATATGCTTTGGATTCTTCTATAATTGGATAGTCACCTATTCTTTGTGGATTACTAATTCTTGAATTCCAAATACCATATGCTGCCTCCCAACTAAGTAAAGTTCCCTTTTCTTCCATATCTGCTAATACATAGGCAGCATCTGGGTATTCGTAAAATGAGAAAGTCTCCCCCTCTTCGTATCGATAATAGAATTTTGTTCCATTCTCCCAAGGCAATTCTATTTTACCATTACACGTCTCACATACATAACTTCCATCTTTTGGAATATAACTTCCTGCTGGATAAGTTTCATTTTCTGCTTTTGTTAAAAGACCTGAGGTGTGAAATTCTCCACCTGGTTGAATACAAAACCAAGTTCCACCACCAAGTTGTTCATTTGGGAAAAAATAGTGATCTACTATCATTTCTACAGCATCTTCGTAATATACATCTACTGCTTGTGATATAGTACAAATAATCGTAATAAGCAATATCATTAGTATGCTAAATGCTATTTTTCTTGTTTGTTTCATTTAACTTTTCCCTCCTTTCCTTATTGCCTCTTTAGTACTTTTTTATTAATGAAGTAAATTCCTACTCCTAATAATGTTACTACTGTAATACTTAGTAAAATATACACATATACTTCACCTGTTTTTATACCAATAATGACATCTGCACTGCTATAATCGTCTTCTGTTTGTACTTTGTTAAAGACTTTTGAATCAATATCTTCTAATCCTAAATCATTATAACATTCTGCAATTTCTGCTGTGTTGTGAACAATTCCCATATTCGAATTGGTTATTTTTCTTGTTAATAATAAGGTAATTTCTTTTGATTCTCCTGGTTGTAATAATGTGTTTGCTAAACTTGCATTATAAAGGTTTGTTCCATTATCTCCTGTATACCAATCTTTGTTTAATTCAGAACTAAACTTCATATCATTTGGTAGATAATCCACAATTTTCTTTGCATATCCTGCTACTCCACCTTCATTAGTTACTCTTATTTTGTATTCAATCATAACGGTACTTCCTACTGCAGTTTTGTCTTTTAAATCTAGTTTTGCTGTTTTTTCATCTTTATAGTCATAGACATCGGTTCCGTTTACATCACTTACAGTAATTCGGTGAACCATTTTATCTAGTTTTAAATCAAATTTTGGTGAAGTAATTAATCCTAAATCGATATTGGTAATGTTTTTACTTCCTAAACTTAATTTATCACTAACTGCCCCAATTCTTTCTATTCCTTCATATACTATCTTCATTTGGATCGCATCTGAATTTTGGTCTTCATTAATTCCTTCTTTTTTATAATGCGTCACGCCATAATTGCCAGAATCGTATAAGAATACTACCATATATTTTCCTGGTTTTAGGTTTGCAAAAACATATTCTCCATTTTTATTAGTTTCTTGTTTTTTCTCTTTTCCCGTTGTAATATCTTTTACAATTTTTCCATTATCCGCATTAATTAATATCACTGGAATATTGGCTGTTCTTTGTTCTTCTTCATCACGTTTTCCATTACCGTTTGCATCTAGCCATATGATACCTGAAATACTATGTGTTCCCTCTTCTGGTTTTTCTGTACTTGGGTCTTTGCTAGGATTATCCTTATTCGGCACAATAGTATGTGTTATTTCATTTGAAACCACTTCTTGTACACCTTCTGCACGTACAGTTGCTTTATTGGTAACTTGTTTTTTTGCTACATTATCTTCTAATTTTTGTGCTGTTGCAGTTAAGGATACCATTAGTGTTTCTTCTGGTTTTAGTCCTCCTATCGTAATTCTTACTGTGTTTGCTGCTCCTAGTTTAGAAGTATATGTTTTTCCATTATACGAGTATTGTGCCCCTTCATAGGTTAATCCTTCTGGAAGCTCATCCACCAATTCTACAGATGTAGCCTCTCCTTTTCCTTCATTTTTTACAGTAAAGTTATAAATAAGAGTATCCCCTTCTGATATGGTCGATTTTGTTTCACTTGTTTGTTGAATGGTTAATTTTGCTTTTTGTACTGTAACAGAAACTTCATTGGATTCAACCGTTTTCTCTCCTTCTAAACTTGCTTTTGTGGTAATTCCTTTTTCATAAGAGTTTTCCTGTAATTTATCTACTGTCACTCCAAATTGGTATCTTAAGCTTCCATCTGCTGGTAAGTTTTCGATATTCCAAGTTAGTTGCCTTGTTTTTTCATCATATTTTCCACCTTTTAGTGAACCAATATAGGTAATTCCTTCTGGTAATGTTGTTCTTAATGTTATATTCTTCTTTTCTACTGAATTCAAGTTTTCTACATAAATAACATAAGTTACTTCATCACCTTCTTTTCTTGCATACTCTACTGGAATCGTTGCTACTTCCATTCTAAGTCTTACATAACCTTGTACTAATTTATTTTCTAATTTACCAGTTGCAAATTCTGTATCATAACCTTCTACGACTGCTTTTGCATTATTTTGTATTGTATATTCTTCTATGGTTTCAATATTACCATTTGCATCATATCCAACATCTAAATCTTTTGCTTCTACTTGGTAAGTAATTGTTTTGGTTTCTCCCACTGGAATCGATTCAACCTCTTCTAAATAATTTTTTGTTTCCGAGTCGTATCTTCTTTGAATTGTTGCACCTTCCCCTTGTGCCATTTCTTCATAAGTATAGATTGTTTTTTCTGGAATACTACCAGAAACCGTAATATTTTTAACTTCTGATTTTCCTATATTTTTTACCACTACAGTATAGGTGATAATTTCTCCCTCTTGTACTTCTTTTCCTTCTTTATCTGAATGAATCGAAACTTCAAGTTCTGGTCCATCTCCCGTAGTTAAACCTACTTTTGTTGCTACTGCTTTTTCTTGGATGTTTCCTTCTTCTGTTACATTGTTAAAGTATACAACATAATTGCTATAGGCTCCCATATTGTAACTAATATTTTCTGGTAGTTTTAAGTTATAACTTATATTTAAGCTTGTTCCTGTTGCTACTTCTCCATTTACGACTATTAAATATGATTTCACATTTGCTAAATTTTCTGGTGTTTTGGTCCATGCATTACGATTCTCAGTTAAATCTTTTGTTGCATCGATGTTGTTACTGTAGTAAATCTCTACCAAAGAAGAGTCGATTCCGGATACATTTATCGCACTTGCCATTGTTAAAGTAAGGTTCGAACCAAAATCTTCTAACGTATCCACATTTTTACTTCCCATTGTTGGTACTCTTCCTAAGATACTTACTTGGTTTACTACATTTGGATAATTATTAATCACATTCATCATAACATTTGCTATTCTTGCTTCTTTTTTGACATCTAGTTTTCCAATTTGTTCATTTGAACTAATAGAAGTGATGGTTTCATTTTTTGCATTAAAATCAGAAATCGTATTGGTGGTTACCATTCCTACTGGTGCTACTGCTTTTAGCGAAGTTTCACTATATCCTTTTTGTACTTCTCTTGCACCAGTTTTCTTAGTTTGTTCATAGCTTGTTGCTAATTCATTTGTAACATATACTTCCATTACATCTTCTTTCGTAGGTGTTAATTGTTTTAAAGTAATATCGGTATTGATAATAAGATTTGCACCTTTTGAAATTTCATCACTACTATAATTGGTTTGTTCTCCTTCTAAATTAACTCGAATAACAGTATTTCCATTTTCGTTTACATCCATATTATAATTTTTTATGGTTAGTTCATTATCAAATAGTAAATTAATGTCTTTTATATCTACTTTTTCAACATAAGCTGGTAATACTATCTCAATACTTGGATTTTTATATAAATCACAAGTAATATCATTTGTTTTTAAAACTACTCGTAATTCTACATTTTCATTTTTCACAATTGTGGATAAGTTTTCATTACTTACACTAGTTTCTATTTTAGTCGTTGGTTCTACTAAAGTAATCTCTTTTAACGCTTCTACCTTTGAAACGACAATTTCGTTTGTATTTACTGTCTCGTTCACTGCATTTGATTTTACTTCTGCCACATTTTGAGAATTTGAAGTTGTTACATTGCTTGTATTTTCTGCTTTTGCTTCTACTTCTAATTTTACCTTCAATGTTCTAAGATTTTCTATTTGTTCTTTTGTATAATCAATATTTCCTTTTAATGCTTTTTCATGTCTTACTATTAATTTTCCTGATTTGATTGGTTTTGAAGCAATTATTCTAATTTGATTTACTTCTTTTTCGTAGTTTATAACATAATCTCCATTTTCATCTGGTTTTACATCTTTATTTAATGTAATAATTTCTTCTCCAGCTAGTGTTTCAACTTTAATGCTTCCTTCTTCTCCTAATATTGTTTTAAGGTTGTCCACATTTATTTTTGTTGTTTTATAATAAGCATAATTAGCATTTCCAATTGTAGTTGGAAGCATTTCTCCTGCTTCGTTTATAAAATAGTCCATCTCTTGTCTTAGTGCTATCGTATCAACTAATTCTGGATTTGCAATGTCAATGGTTACATTTTCTCCATAAATTGTATCTTTTTGCGTTTTATGATATAAGGAACCTTTGCTTAAAGTATCTGTGACTTCAACATTTCCAGATACAATTTGTCCTAACACTTCGTTTTGTGAAATGGTTAATTCCTGGTTTGCTTGTAAACTTGCTTCACTCATGTTATACGCTTCTATTGTAGATTTTGCCTTTGCCACAGTTTCTAAAGTGTCTATTTTTTCATCATATACATATGTAACAATAAGTTCATCTTGACATTGTTTTAACCATGAAACTTTCTTTTCTACTTCTTCATTTTTTAGTATAATAGTTACCATACCAGTTTCTTGGTTGTAGCTCCAATCATTCTCATTAAGAACCGCCTTTCCATTGGTTGCAAGAATCCCATTTGCTATTACTGTAACATGTGTTGGCTTTTTTCCATTTGCTAATGGTGCTTCTAACGTAATGATGGTTTCTTTCATTGGTAAAGCATTATTAGCAATTCCGCTTTTTACTAAGGTTTGCAAAATGGTTCCTTTTTTATTGTTTATTTCATATGGAATAAAACGTAGAAGTTGTTGCTCTAACATTGCTTTTGCTTCTGCCATCCATTCGTTTCTTACTTGAATCGTTTTTGATAGTTTTGTTTCTCTTCCTTCATCTCCTACATAATTTCCTGTTAAAACAATATTATTTAATTTACTAAAATTACTTAAATCATAAGCATCTGATTTTGATGCTACCACTGGTATTTCTAATACTACTTGTGTTCCTGTATTGACTTGTTTTAAATAAATTACATTGTTTGCCTCGTCGATTGCTTCAATATATTCAAAATTGTCATTACTATTTTTTACACTAATATTGCTAGTTGTTTTATTTTCTCCTAAAACTTGTATACTAGCATTTTTCAAATAGCCTTTTTTTACTCCAATTGCTACATATAACTTTAAATCTTCTCTATCCATATTTTCTTTTACGGTATGGATCGGTTTTCCTTTGTCGTCCATAAAATAAGCATCAAACGTTACATTTTCATTGTTTGTACCTATTTGCTGTCTTTCTAAATTATCAGATGCCCCATACGATTTGCCCATATACATGCCTAATAGCATAAAGTTTGTTAAAGTTAATGTCATAACAAGCATGGTTGCTAGCAATTTTGTCCATAATTTTCGATTCATAGTAATGATTCCTCCTCTAAATTTCTATTTTACACACACAATTTTATTATACGCCTTTTTTCGGCTTTTTTCAAGGTTTTTGCCTTAAAAAAACAAGTTTTTATGTAAAACTTTTTCCATTTTAGTATTTATATATCTCTTTATATAATATTTTACAGGATTTTGTACATTTTTCAAGTGACTCGTCTTGTTTATTTCATTTATGTTATCTATCTTCCTTTAGGGAAATCTATATTTTCATTTTTTATCTTTGTTTGTGAAGAATATATTAAATTTATGTTACAAAAGGTTAATAAATACGTATTTTTCTTGGGGATAGGTGTTTAAAAAACCCCTAGCACGCGAGAGCGTGACTGGGGGTTCTTTAAATTAATAATTCTTTCTAAATTGTTATAATTTCATAATCACATTTTCATCTTTCCTCGCATATACTAATAACAAGATTTTAATGTGTTTTGGTAGGAGGTATGTGTAGATGGATTCAGATTTTATGAACAATTTAGCTAATATGCTAAAAAATGGCAATATTCCTGAGGAAATGAAACAAAAAATGAACGGATTTTTAAACCAAAATGCACGGACAAAATGCGAATACTCCAAATGAACCCATACATAATTGGAATTCGTCTTTTGCTTCCAATACCAATACAAACGAAACGACAAATACTGATACAAATTCCAATATGAATACTGGTAAAGACACAAATTCAAGTGCGAACACAGCAAATTCGTCTAACACCATTACTCCAGAAATGCTACAAAACTTTGCAAAAATGTTTATGAATTCTTCTAATAATAGCTCCTCTAATAACGTAAACTCAGAGGATTCTTCATCAGCTCGGACCTTCGATTGATTTTAATACTTTACTAAAAATGAAATCCATTATGGAAAAATGCGGTAATACGAAAAATGACCCTCGCTCGAATTTGCTTCTTTCCTTAAAGCCCTACTTAAAAGAAAGTAGAAAGTCTCGAGTAGAGCAGTATGTTCAATTATTAAATATGACAAAAATAATGGAAGCTTTCCATGAAACTGGTGGTGAAAAAACAAAATGATTTTTCCATATCCCTATTTTCATTTTCCCTATTACCACCGCCCTTCTAGGTATGGGTATTATTACCCCCACCCTTCTACCCCTATGGCAAAAAGGCCCTCAGTAGAACCCCACACAAAAAACGTAGGGGCGAGCATTGCTCGTCCAAAACAGGGCAATACGCAAAAAAAAGAAACCTCTGGGGGCGAGGATTCTCCTTTATTTCAGATTTTTGGTTTGAATTTATATTTTGACGACATTTTGCTTGTATGCCTTATTTGGTTTTTATACCAAGAAGGTGTAAAAGACGAGGGATTATTTATGGCTCTTATTTTGTTATTACTATCGTAGAGGTCGATGCCTTCATCGACCCTTTTTCATGTCTTATTCTCAATTTCGGGTCAATGTAGACATCGCCCCCTACATTAATCTCGTTTTTGGATTTAGATTTCTTCATCATTTTATTCTAATACAATCTCATTTTCCTTTACGTAGGCATAGGTTTTTGTGGTTTGTGGTTCTTCTTCTTCGCTTCGTTCCATTTCTTTTATGACATTGGCAATTCGGATTTGTGCTACATCAATTTCGTTTGCTGCTACAAAGGCTTTTTTGTTTCCTTTTGCTCCAGCATGTGCCATTCCTCTTAGGGTTCCTAGTACTACAATGTTTTCTCCTGCAATGATTTCTGCTCCACGGTTTACGTCTCCCATGATGACAAGGCTTCCTTCAAATTCGATTTTCTTTCCTGAACGAAGGGAACCTCTATGGAATTTGGTTTCAGAAGATTCGATTTCTTCTACAAAGGCTTTTTTGATGCCATGTAAACCTAATACTTTGGGGCTATCAAATTCAATGCTTACTTCAATTTCTTTTTGTATGATAGACTGTACCATTTCCATTTCTTTGGTTTTTAGTACCTTTCCTGTTACAAAAATGGGCGTTTTTTCATCTTGGTATAGTTTTTTTAGTTCTGGTATTTTTTCTTCTAGGCATTTTTCAATTTCCTCTTCTTTTGCTTTTTCGTTGATTTTTAGGGTGATTTCTTCTTTTCCTAATACAATACTAACACAATTGTTCATCATTGTTTCCTCCTTTTAATTTTGCATTTGGGTGTAAGGCACAGCGGTTACGTCTTCGTTTACCTCATTTACGTTCATGCCAAAATATTGTGCCATAACGTCTCTTGCGGCTTCTGCGGTGTAGGCTCCGTGTCCTCCATTTTCTACTAGGATAACGACGGCGATTTCTGGGTTGTCAAATGGGGCAAATCCTATAAACCATGCATGTACTTTGGAGCTTACGTTTCCGGTGTCTCCTGCTTGGGCAGAACCGGTTTTTCCTCCTACTTCGATATTGAAGTCTTTGAAATAGGAGTAAGCAGTTCCCCCTCGTTCACCTGTAACAGACCTCATTCCCTCTAAAACGGTTTTTAGGTTTTGTGGGTTTATGGTGATACCATCATCCTCTTCTTTGGTAATTCCTAGTCTTTCATTAAAATAGTTTTCGTATTCTTCTTTTGCAATTTCGGTTCCATCTACTTTCTTTATGGATTTAATGATGGTTGGTTCTACTACATTTCCTCCATTAGCAAGCATGCTTGTATATTTGGCCATTTGGATTGGGGTGAATTGATTGTTTAATTGTCCAATGGCAGAGGATATGGTATCTCCTGGGTTCCATACTTTTCCTTCTGTTCTTTCGTTTAATTTTCCAGTGGCTTCTGCTGGAATTTCAATTCCTGTTTTTCGTCCTAGTCCAAAATGCTTGGTATATTTTGCTAGATTATCAATTCCCATTCTTCTTCCAGTTTCATAAAAGAAATAGTTACAAGAATGTTGAATGGCTGAGGTTACATTTAACCATCCATGCCCTCTTGTACTCCAACAGGATGGTTGGTAATCTTTATAATAGGTGTATCGACCAGTATCGTTAATTTTGGTGGTACTATCAATCACTCCTGTTTCTAAACCAGCAATAGCGGTTACCATTTTAAAAATGGAACCCGGTGGATAGATATCTTGTACTGCCTTGTTTCTCATATGTTTTTCGTTATTGTATATTTGCCATGTTTCTGGGTCAATCCCAAAGGTAAATTTGGAAGGATCATAATCTGGATAACTTGCCATAGCTAATACTTCTCCTGTTTTTACATCCATTACTACCATGGCACCACCAGTGGCATCCGACTGGTCCTTAAATCCACCATTTCGTATTTTTTCTACATTGTTTTTTAAGGCTTGTTCGGTTACAGCTTGTAGATTGGCATCAATGGTAAGTATAATGTCTGCTCCCTGGGTTGCTTCTTCTTGGGTATATTCTGCAGTTACGGTACCATCGACTGCCATATCGATTTGTTTTATCCCATCGGTTCCTTTTAGGTATTTTTCTGCAACTGCTTCTATTCCTGATTGACCATAAAAGTCGTTCATGGTATAACCGTTATTTTTTTCTTCTTCGTATTGTTTATCCCCAATTCTTTGGGTATATCCTACGATATGAGAAGCAAGTGTTCCTTTTGGGTAGGAACGAATTGGTTGGGTTATCGTATTAATTCCTGGGAAACTGTCTTTTTGTTCATTGAAGATATTGAAACTTTCTAGGCTAATATTATTGGCAATGGTAACAGATTTTGTGGCACTATAGCCTTCGCTTGCAATGTGATAACGAATTGCTAAGATTTTTCTAGTTTCTTCTATGCTATCGTTTTCAATTTTGTATTTTTCTTTAAATTTGTAAAAGGCTTCCTCGGCAGATAAGTTTTCATCTAGTTTGTTTGCTGTTTTCCACTTTTTTTGTTTTGTTTCGTCTTCGTAAGTAAAACGAAATGGGTTAATGGCAATTGGGAAATCGTCAATATATGTACTGTTGTTTTGTTCTAATACGTTGGCTATTTTTAGTAAGGTTTCGTTTAGTATGTTGTTATCAATTTTGGTTTTGTAGATTTCTAAACTAAAACTTGTGGTGGTTCCTACAATTTCAGTTCCGTTTCTATCGGTAATGGAGCCTCTTGCTGCAATTAATGTACTTTCTCTGGTTAATCTTGTGTTGGAAGTTTCGCGGTATTCTGCTCCGTGTATGATTTGGAGGTTAAATAATTGTGCAAGTAGAATCACACCAATTACGTATATGGCTGTAATGGTTATGTTGTAACGAAATTTGTAATTTGGTTTTTTGGGTTTAAAGAATTTCATGTTACCTCCTGTTTTGTGATTTGGTTGTATATTAATTTTTGTGCTGGTATGCAACCCCTACCCGCATGTGTTTGTATTGTGGTATATAATATAAACACACATATTTTTTAATTATGAATTTAGAAATATCTAGTTAGTATTTGTTTTTCGTGAAAGGTTTCTTCTAGGTAATGTCCTGTTTTTTGTAGGATTGGGTATAGGATAATTACCAAAATAATGTTGTATAGTATTTCTAATAGTGTTATTTTGATGAAGGGTAGGATTTCTATGGTGCTTTCTACAATGATGTAGTTTAATAGATAGGTTCCTGTTTCATAGGCAAGAGTAATAGCCGCGGTCATTAGAATAATGGTGATACGGCTGTCTTTGGAGAAGTTTTTACTTAAAATTCCTCCGTGCAGCTCCGGTTAGTCCTAACATAATTCCGGAAATTCCGATTTTTTTGCTAATGAAAAAATCGAGTGCTAGTCCTAGTGCGATTCCCATAGGAATTCCTAGTCGTTTTCCGGCAAATAGTCCAATAAATAGGACAAATAGGATAAATAAGTTGGGAGATACACCATTTATAGTAAACCAATTGAAGAAATTGGTTTGTAGGAAATATAACATTAAAAATACAATGACTAGTGATGTAATGATGATGGTTTTTTTCATGTTATTTTCCTCCTTTTTTGGTATCTGGTTTGGATAGAGGTCGACACAAGTCCGACCCCTACAGTTATTTTGTGATAACCAATACGGTGTCTACTTTGTTAAAATCAACGGCTGGTTCGATGATGGCATATCGGTCGGCTATGTTTTTGGTGGCAATTACTTTTTTTACGGTTCCAATATAAATTCCTTTTTCGTATATTCCTCCCATTCCGGAAGTTTCAATTTTGTCTCCTGGAACTAGGGTTGCTGTGGTTGGAATATAGGTGGCTTTTAGCACTCCTCTTTCTTCTAGGGTTCCTTTGCAAATTAGGTTATCTTTTGAGGAAGATAGGGTCGTACTTACTGTGCTTGCGGTATCGATAATGGTTTGTACTTTTGAAGTGCTATGTGTAGTGGAAATGACATATCCCACTAGTCCTTTTTCGGAAATGACGGTCATGTTTGGTTTTATTCCGTCTTTTTCACCAATGTTAATGACAAACACATTGTTGTAATTACTAAAATCTTTATCAATAATATAGGCGGGTTTTGTTTGGTATTGGCTATAACTTTCGGTTAAGTTTAAATATTCTTTTAGCGTAGTATTTTCGCTTTTTACCATTTCGAATTCTCTTAAGGTCTTTTCTAATTCCGCATTTTTGTTTTTTAGTTCTTCATTTTCTTTTTGTAAATTATTAATATCCGCAAAAAAGGTTTGGTTTCCTGTTATTTTGTTTTTTAAGTAAGTTAACCCATTTTGGACTGGCATAACAACCGTAGAAACAATATTTTCAAGATAGGATAAGTTTTCTAGGTTTAAGTTTGAAACAAACACTAGAATAATTAAAATAACCACTGTAATAATAATTCCTACAATTCCAGTCTTTTTTTGGTACATGTTTTCCTCCTACTCTTAATTTCCTCGTGCGTTCATAAGCACGTTTTTTAGCCTATCTAAATCTTCTAAGGTTTTTCCTGTTCCTTTTACCACACAGTCTAATGGGTCACTTGCTACATAGACTGGCATTCCTGTTTTTTGACTTAATAGCTTGTCTAGGTTTTGAATTAGGGCTCCTCCACCTGCTAATACAATTCCTTTTTCCATAATGTCGGATGCCAATTCTGGTGGTGTTTTTTCTAAGGTTGTTTTGATAATATCGACAATTTCACTAATGGATTCTTCCATTGCTTCTTGCATCTGAGAGGAAGTGATATCGATATTTTTTGGTAGTCCGGTACTTAGGTCTCTTCCTCGTATTTCTTTTTTCGTTTCTGTCATAAGTGGCAAGGCACATCCAATTTCTTTTTTGATTTCTTCTGCCGTGGTTTCTCCAATGGCAACATTTAATTCTTTTTTTACATAGTTTACAATATCGGAATCTAGTTCATCTCCTGCTACTCTTAAAGAATAGCTGACTACAATTCCTCCTAGAGAGATTACGGCAACTTCTGTGGTTCCTCCTCCAATATCCACAACAATGCTTCCACTTGGTTCGGAAACATCCAAACCTGCTCCAATAGCTGCTGCCATTGGTTCTTCGATTAAATAGACTTCTTTTGCTCCTGCTTGTAAAACCGATTCTTTTACAGCTCTTTCTTCTACTTCGGTAATCCCAGAAGGAACGCCAACAACGACTCTTGGTTTTCCTACACTATATTGTTTGCAAACTTTTTCTAAAATGTTTCGTAACATTAGTTGTGTGGCTGTAAAATCCGCAATTACGCCATCTTTTAGAGGACGTACTGCTTTTATTTGTTCTGGTGTTCTTCCTAACATTTCTTTTGCTTCTACACCAGTGGCAACAATCTCGCCAGTTCGTTTATCGATGGCTACCACAGATGGTTCTTTTAAAATAATTCCTTTTCCTTTTAGGGTAACTAACATATTGGCAGTTCCTAAATCAATTCCGATATCTTTATGACCAATTCCAAATAATTTCATGAAATTAACGCTTCCTTTCTCTACCTGTATAAACATTTTAGACTTCCCCTAGTCTTCAATCTCATCCTATTTTCTTCTTTTGTTCCTCTTTTTCTTTTCTTTTTTCCTCTTTTCTTCTTTCTTTTTCTAGTTTCTTCCTTAGTTGTGCTCTCATAATTCCTAAAATACTAGTACAACCTCTATTTGCTATTATAATGTGGTCCTTTAGTTCTATTCCCATAACATCGGCAGATTCTCGAATACGCTGTGTTACTCTAAAATCTGCACTCGATGGCTTAGAATCTCCACTTGGGTGGTTGTGTACTAGTACAATTTTGGGTGCATTCATTTTTACTGGTTCTGCTAATATTACATGAGGTTCTATACTTGCAAAACTTGCTCCACCATGCGTAATATTAATATTTTTTACTAATATGTTTTTGGCATTTAAGACTAATAGTTTTACAATCTCTCGTTTTTCATAACGAAGTTCGTTCATTAATAAGTTTGATACATCTTTTGTTTCTTTAATCACAATTTTTGTAGAGTGAATTGGTTTTGACATTCGTTTGGCAAGTTCACAAGCAGCCAAAATTTGAATTGCTTTTACTGTTCCGATTCCTTTAATTTGGGTTAGTTCTTCAATGGATACATTTTGTAAAAATGATAAATCGCCTTGTTCTTCCATGGTGTTTAAATTTAAAATTTTGTGTGCTAAACCGATCGATGTGTCTTCTCTTGTTCCGCATTTAATAATTACCGCTAACAATTCTGAATCAGATAGCTTACCGATTCCATACATTTGTGCTTTTTCGTAAGGTCGTTCTGAGAGTGGGAGTTCTTTCATTTTTAAACTCATATTTCCTTCCTTTCTCCCTCTCCTTATTCTTTGCATTCTAGTTTTGTTATACTTTTCGGTAAATAAAAATCGCAATAGCAACACCAATAATGCTTGCAATATTGATTTTTAGTTGTAGCCCAAAGGTTAATTTAATAATACTTAAGTCTAGTACAAGCGGACTAGAAAGCCCAAATTCTTGCCCATACGATAACCACCAAAGGAAATCGACTCCGGGAAGCAAGTTGTCCTAAAAGCCCTCCAATTACTAATCCTGATAAAATAAATATAATTAAAATCCATATGTTTTTTTCTCTTGTAGCCATTTTTTTCTCCTTTTCAAACTCCATTTTTTCTTTTGGTTTTTACTTCCTAAGTATTATATATGCATATGGGATTTTTTTCAAGGACATCGTCACAATTTTTTTATTTTTTTCGTGTATTTTTCTTTTCTTTTTGTTTTTCTTATGCTATAGTATTAGTACCATTTTGATTTTATATTCATATAATAGTTATAGTTTCCTATTAATTTTTAATATGGTATACGAATATCATTTTAGAATACATCGAAATGGATTACCAAAAATTGTTTCTTTTCAAGACGTTTTATTTGTAGTATAATAGGATTAGAGGAAATTTTCAGGAGGGAATGAAATTCATGAAAATTGAAAAGTTAAATGATGATAAAATTCGAATTACACTTAATTTAGAGGATTTAAAAGAAAAGGATATTGACCTTCATTCGTTTATGTCAAATCCGATTGAATCCCAAGATTTGTTTTTGGATATGTTAGAAAAGGCGGAAAAAGAGGTTGGTTTTGTAACAGAGGATTACCGTGTTATGATTGAAGCTTTAGCCACTTCTAATGGAAATTTTATTTTAACGGTTACTCGCATTGGAGACGAAAATAGGAAAAATATGGGACGAACCAAGAAGTTAAATATCAAACGAAAAATATCTCATATCGATTCGAAAAAAGCAATTTATTGCTTTGATTCGTTTGATGAATTTGTTGGGTATTGTGAATTTTTGAAAAATGATGTTTTTGTACATATTGAGAACTTTTTAGACCAAGCAAAATTATATGAATATGGGGAGCGTTATTATCTTGTATTAGAAAATCTTCGTATGAATACGAATTTGTTAAAATCGTTTGCCTCATCGATTACGGAATTTGCTCATTTTGTAAATGATTCGGATTTATTTGAACATAAATTATCCGAATATGGTAAGGTAATTTTTAAAGAAAATGCAATTAGTGATGGGTTAAGGTATTTTTGTTAGAACCCCCAGTCGCCTATCGGCGACAGCCCCCTTCAGTAAAGGGGCCTTTTTAGAGCATGGTTTTGCGGAAAAGTAAAAGACGACCTTTGGTCGTCCTATTTTTATTCTAGCATATTTTATTTATATAGATAATTTTGTGGGTTTTGTGCTACTCCATTTACACGAATTTCTAGGTGTAGGTGATTTCCATAAGAACGTCCTGTGTTTCCTACTGCTGCAATCACTTCTCCTTGTGCTACTTTTTGTCCTTTTTTTACATATAATTCGCTACAGTGTCCGTATGCGGTTTCTACTCCATTTCCGTGAGAGATAACAACACAGTTTCCGTATCCTCCATTATAGCCTGTACTAGAAGAAACTACGGTTCCTGCTGCTGCTGCTTTAATTTTGGTTCCTACTGGCGCTCCTATATCGATTCCTTTATGAGTAGAACCCCATCTTCCACCGAAACGAGAAGTAACGGTTCCTGAGATTGGTTTTATTAGATTTACTCCAATAGCAATTTTTTTACTACTTTGGTTGGTGCCAGAGGCATATTTTACAGTTCCGGATGAAGTGTTTACTTTTGGTTTTACTTCTTCTGCTTTTACATATAGTTTTGAAATAACTTCTTCTGAGGTTACTATGTCTTTTGGCTCTTTTTCAAATTTTTCTTTTATGGTAATGGTATCTTTATTTTTACTGTTTTTGTCTTTTAACCCTTGTACAGCTTGTTCTGCTTCTTCAAAGGTTGCTACATATAGTTTTTCTTCTTCTGAATCGACAATCGCATAGTAACGATAAATATTGGTTCCTGCACTTTTTACCATCTCAAATATTTCGTCATCATTGGTCTTGATGTCTTTTTTTAATAGGCATAAACTATATTCTGGTGTTTCTTCGATTTGAACAAAAGCAATGTTTTCTCCATCTCCGTTATCAATGTAGTCGTTAATTCTACTTTGTAGTTTGCTTTTATCCTTTGTGTAGCCAATGAATTCACCTTGATAGGTTACACTATAGGTTGGCTGATAAATCATGGCAATTCCTGCTATAATTAAAACAATGGCAATTGCGATTAGGGAAATTACTTTTATCGAGGTTCGTATATGTATCATTAATTTTTTCATTTTTCTTTTCTTCTCTCCTTATTTTTTCATTCGGATTCGTAAAAAAGCTTGGTGTTTCTATATTTGCTTATTTCTATTGTTCTTGTTTGTTATTGGTATTTTATCGTAACTATCTTTTTTAGACAATGATGCTCTGTTTTTGTATTTTTTGATTATTCGCATTTTTTTAACAATATCTCTTTTTTTCTTACTCTATCTCCCTATCTCTATATTTTGTAATATAATTGTAATATTTCGTCGAAATACTACGGTTTTAAGCGATTAAAAATTTTTTATATTTTTAGATTTTGCTTTCATTTAATAGTAAAGA
This sequence comes from uncultured Clostridium sp., assembly GCA_948436025.1. Classification (GTDB taxonomy): domain Bacteria; phylum Bacillota; class Clostridia; order TANB77; family CAG-508; genus RGIG8482. Next base: position 21,206 of record CAOJHH010000027.1, read on the forward strand.
TTGCATAATATGCAACCCTTACTATTCATATTCTATCTATTGAAGTCTTTTGTTAATTTAAATTCCTAACGTATATGCCGTCTCCTCAGTTTTTCCATCTCCTCCTGTTATTTTAATAATATTAGATTTTAGAGAAATACAAGGTCTCAACCCATGACTTATACAACGCGCTTGTGTTGTACCTTTAGAAGTGTTTACCGTACACAGCCAGTCCCACATATGACTACCACTATGCAACATGTAGTGTATACAAAAGTAATATGGATCTGATCTCATTACATATCTCGATGCATACCAAAAATCCTCATTTCCACAAAACATCTGATTAATCCCCAATACATCAAAATCACTTATATAATTGGCGTCACTATCAAGACATTCGGTATCCCCACTTGACCATCCAGTTGGAAAAGGTCTTTTAGGAAACTTTACAGTAGTTTCTGCCCCTGTATTTTTATTTATAAACATTCCATCTACTATTTCAGGCATACTTCCTACACACCTTCCATCATATGCATATTGTAAGTTAATATATTTTCCTGCTTCACTATTTAAAATTTTAATAGCATTATTATATGACGTTTTAGCCTCTTCCCATATCCCACCTCCTAATGTAATTTTCTCTCCTATCGTATGATTTGTTATAATTTGTAATCCATATTTAGAATCGACTGGATATAATACTCTACATGTAACAATTCCATTTTCTCCAACAGATGTTACCCCTGTATCATATTTTATATAGTCTCCTGTTTTTAGTCCTTTTACTTCTTCTGATATTTCTGGTTCTGATGGAATTGGTGGGGTTGGTTCATCTCCTCCTTCTGGTGGAGTTGGATTACTTCCCCCTGTTTCTCCACTTCCTATATTTCCTTTTAGAATATTTTCTGATTCTTCCCATAATTTAGCTAGTTCTTCCTCTTCTCTTGCAGCTGCTTCTTGGTAGTTTCGTCCTGCTTCCTGTGCTCTTGTTATAATGCCTCTTTGTCCTATGGTTAGGTTTATTGTAATTGCCGCTAGGATTAGTAATATAATGATGGTTATAACGAGAGCAATTAAAGTTATACCTTTTTCTTGTCTATTTCTATTCATTT
>CAOJHH010000028.1 GCA_948436025.1 uncultured Clostridium sp.
GAGCTTAAAAATGTTGAAATCTAGGGAGTTCCCCAACGAAAAAAACTCATACAATTTTACAATACTATTTCAATCTCAAAACAAAGTATGGTATAATGAGATAAAAATTAGAAGATTTAGGAGAAGAGTATGAAAAGGTTGTTGTTTTCTGCTTATGATATGAATGTAGGAGGGATTGAAACTTCTTTGCTTACTTTGCTAAATACATTGGTAGATAAAGAATATGAGATTACTTTGGTTTTGGAGAAGAAGCAGGGTGTGTTTTTAAATGAGTTAGATAGTCGTATTCAGGTTTTGCAGTATACGCCTTGTGAGTATAAGCTAATACCATTACGAAAGGCAATTAATTTAGGAAAACGAATTTGGTTTTCTTTACGATATAAAAATAAGTTCGATTTTGCGGCTTCGTATGCGACATATTCTAGGATGGGGTCATTTGTGGCAAGAACCGCATCGATGCATAATGCCTTGTGGGTACATTCGGATTATATGGAGGTATATAAGAAAGATATTGCAAAAATTCAACATTTTTTTGATACATTAAAGTGTGAAGAATTTACACATATTATTTTGGTATCGAAGGCTTCATATCAATCATTTTATCGAGTGTATCCAGAATTAGAGGACAAGCTAATTTGTATGGGAAATTTAATGAATTATCATAAAATTGAGAGGTTAGCCAATAAGGAAGTGGCATTAGAAAATAAACATGTGTATACTTTTTTAACAGTAGGAAGACATTCTGAAGAAGAAAAAAGATTGACACGAGCAATTGAAGCTTCGGAAAAATTAAAAAACGATGGATTTTCCTTTCAAGTTTGGTTTGTTGGTGGTGGCAAGGATACACAAATGTATAAAAAGATGGTGGAACAGAAAGGTTTACAGGAATACATTAAGTTTTTTGGTATACAAAAAAATCCATATCCATACTTTAAAAAAGCAGATGCTATATTAGTAACTTCTGATTATGAAGGTTACCCAGTTATTTTCCAAGAAGCATTTGTACTAAATAAGCCAATTATTACTACAGATGTATCCGATGCTAAGCTAGATATAGAGGGGAGATTTGGAAAAGTAGTAACAAAAGAGGTAGATGAGATTTATGAAGCGATGAAGCAGTTCATAACGCAAGGTTATGAGATAAAAGAAAAATTTGCTCCAGAAGAGTACAACCGAGAGATGATAGAAAAATTAGAGAATGTAATAGAATACAAAAATGAGGTATAATTGCTTAAGAACCCCCAGTCAGCTTTGCTGACAGCCCCCTTAAGGAAAGGAACCTTAATTCTACGATAAAAAGGGAGGAGATATTCATGAAATTAACGGTGATTATTCCTGTATATAACCGAGAAAAAACGATACAAAAAGCAATTGTTTCTGTGGTAGAACAATTGCTAGATGATATGGAATGTATGGTGATAAACGATGGTTCAACAGACCATACCGAAGAGGTGGTACAGGAATGTATTGCAAAATATGGAAAAAAACTAACCTATTATAAAAAAGACAATGAGGGCATTGCGGCTACTAGAAACTTTGGAATTACTCATGCAAATGGGGAGTATATCTTATTTGTTGATTCGGATGATTATATAGAACCACATTTATTAGAAGAGATAAAACCATATTTAGAAAAAGAAATCGAGATTATTAAATTTAAGGCAAGACATGTAGATGAAAACGGAAATGTAATTCATAATATAACAGGTCCCACTTTTTCTAACATCAATGGACAAGAAGCATTTAACCGATTGGCATTTACCGATGTACTAATGGATTCGCCATGTGTGTATGTATTAAAAAAAGAGTTATTTCTTAATCAGAAAATGTTTTTTAAACCAAACACGTATCATGAAGATTTTGGCTTAATTCCGCTTATCTTATTAAGTGCAAAATCGGTAGTGTCACTCGACTATTATGGCTATTCTTACGTACAAAGTGAAGCAAGCATTACCAGAAACCAAGATTATGAAAAAACAAAAAAAAGATGGGAAGATACTTTATTCCATTATGATAATATGTTACAATGGATAAGTCAAAATGAATTAAATACCAAAACAAAAGAAAATGTAATAACATACTATACCAATGCGATTTTGTTAAAATTAGCTTCCATCAAAAAAGAAGACAGAAAACCATACATCCAAAAAATAAAACAAAGAAAAATGATACAAAACATAAAACCAAAAAATGTAAAACAACTAATAAAACGAATAATACTAACCGTAAACATCAACTGGTATCTAGCTAATAAATAAAAAATAAGTTACCATTCACTTACGAAGCCCCACAAGAAAGCCCCTTTAACAAGGGGGCTGGCGCCGAAGGCGACTGGGGGTTCTTAGAAGTCAATGGTAACAAAAAATAGGAGAAAAGCATGATAAAAGTAAGTGTCATTGTGCCAGCCTACAATGTAGAAAAATACATAGAACCTTGTTTGAATAGCATAATTAGTCAAACGCTAAAGGAAATAGAAATCATCATTATAAATGATGGTTCCACTGACGGTACAAAAAGCAAAATAGACATGTATCAAAAAAAATATTCGAACATCACTGCAATTCATAAAGAAAACGAAGGGCAAGGAAAAGCACGAAATAGGGGGATAGAAATAGCCTGTGGAGAATTTGTAACCTTTGTAGATGCTGATGATACAATTAATGAAAACATGTTAGAAAAAATGTATGAAGAAGCAACTTTAAAACAAGCAGATGTGATTGTTTGTGATTATTATGAAATGATACAAGACCAAACCATACGAAAAAAAGCAATTCCACAAAAGACAGGGAATTCTAAGAAGGACTACATTGTTTCCATAGCAGGACCTTGCAATAAGTTAATACGAACTAAAATTTTAAAAGAACATAATCTTCGTTTTTTAGAAACAGGAATATATGAAGATATTGCCATGATACCATTAATTGGTGTATATGCCAATAAGATATGTTATTTAGAAGAACCATATTATCATTATTATATAAGACAAGGCTCTACCATGAGGCAAAAGGAATTTAATGAAAAGTTATTATCAATCTACACAGTTATGGAAACATTAGAAAAAGGATTTAGGCAATCTAACCGTTATGAAGAATTTAAGGAAGAATTAGAATATATCTATATTAGGCATTTACTTTACGCAGGAACAGGAAGATTTTTAGAATATGAAGAGGGAATAAAACAAGTTCCTAAAATTGTTTCGATAATGAAGAACCAATACCCAAACTGGAGAAAAAATCCCTACTATAAAAAACAAAACTTCGCATTTAAACTAAATTGTAACATTTTCTATTCAAACAAAAAATGGCTCATACAGCTGTTTCAAAAGTTAAAAAAACAGCTAAAGAGTAAAAGCAAAAAAAATGTAGTAATAATTTGATGGCACTAAGCTACAAAGCCATACAAAAAAAGGCCCCTTTACTTAAGGGGGCTGTCAGCGAAGCTGACTGGGGGTTCTAGGTAATCCGTAAAAACCTAAATATAGTATAAGGAATCAGAAACAATGGAAAAATTAAAGGAAAAAATAACAGTACCAAATCTTATCATAATATTTATCATTTTACAACCAATTATAGATATCATAACTGGCTTACATCTTGAATATGCTAAGACTTCTATTACATTAGGAGTTGTGATTCGAGCAATATTTATTGCATGTTGCGTAGGATTACGGTATAAGGAAAGCTCAGAAAAAATACAGACTGGTCATGTGTAGTTATTATGGTGTATTATTTGTTTACATGGTAATTTTTTTAGTAAATCATTACCTACAATTTGGAACCAGTATGATAATATTACAAATAAAAGGGCTCATGAAAAGTTTTTATTTGCCAGTTATACTAGTGGCATTACTACCAATTTTTAAAGCTTATACAATAAAGATAGAGGAAAAAACGCTAAATACTTCATTATTCATCTATGTAATAACTATTTTTGTATGTAGTGTAGTTGGAATTGCATTTCCTACTTACCGAACAGGTGACAGAGCAGGAACTGTAGGACTATTCCATTCAGCCAATGAAATTGGTGCTATTTTATGCATATTATCGCCATTTTTTATAAAGGGATTATTAGCAGAAAAATTTTATATTTCCAAAGGTATTATATTCGTCTTATTTGTGTATGCTATTTTACAAGTAGGAACAAAAGTGCCATATTTTGGGGTTATGATATTAATAGCACTACTTGTAGGAATATGCTTGATTTGTGCAAAAGTGAAAAAAAAGTCGTATTTATATAAAAGGGCGGGATTGTTTTTTATCTGTTTTATTTTGATATATGGAATAACAGGTTTAACACCAGTAGGAGAAAACTTAACTAAAATTTATGGAGACATTTTTCCCATTACGATGGCAGATATTCGAAAACAACCTACCCAAGTCGTAGAAATTAAGAACTTTGAAGAATTAAAAACAACAACAGTAAGTGGAAGAAACGATTATTTAAAAGCCAATAAAGAAAAGTTTGCTAGTAGTGATTTATATGGTAAAATGATGGGAATTAGTTTTGTTAATAAAGAAGAGGGGCAAGAATTAAAACTAACGGAGATGGATTATTATGATATTCTCTTTTGCAATGGTATTGTAGGAACAATTTTATTTGCGATTCCTATTTTAGTGTTTGCGATAGCTTTCTTACGTTATACCATGTTTCATAAAAGCAGGATTCCATTGGAGCTTATTTATTCAATTGGCATGGCAGGAGCGGTTGCATTACTGGCAGGACATGTAATTGTATCACCAGCTGTTAGCATTTATCTTGTTGTCATTGTATTAAAATATGATTTTGAAATTCGACAAAAGGAAGAAGTAAAAGTAGAAATATAAGAAATAAAAGAGGAGAGAGAAATGTTAAAAATAACGATATTAGCCTTACATTTATCGGCAGGGGGAACAGAAAAAGCGGTTGCTACGATTAGTAATATGCTTGCCAAACGATGTGAAATAGAAATTATTGCAAATTACAAATTAGAAGAAAAACCTGCATTTGAAATAGATAATAGAGTAAACATTCGCTATTTGATGCCAAAATTAAAACCAAATGCGAAAGAGTTTAAAATGGCATTAAAGAGTTTTCATATGTGGACGGCTCTAAAGGAAGGAATAAAGGCTCTTCGTATTTTATATTTAAGGCATGCACTGATGAAAAAAGAAATTAAAAATTTGGATTGTGATATTGCAATTTCAACAAGATATATTTACACGAAATTGTTAGGAAAATATGGAAATAAACGTATTATTAAAGTGGCACAAGAACATAATGATAATGGAAAGAAAAGCTATATTCGAAAAACAGTAAAATCGCTTAAGAATATTGATTATTTAATGCCTGTATCCAAGCATTTAATGGAAATTTATGAAGAAAAGTTAAAAAAGAAACAAACAGAATGTGTGTATATTCCGCATTGTTTAAATACATATCCAGACGAAGTTTCTCCACTAGAAGAAAAAAATATTGTTTCGATTGGAAGGTTGGCAAGTGAAAAAGGATTTTTGGATTTAGTAGATGTGTTTGAAATGGTAAGTAAAAAACACTCTGATTGGCGATTAACAATTGTAGGGGAAGGCAAAGAACGAGAAAAAATAGAAGAACAAATAAAAGAAAAGAATTTGCACAATAAAATTACATTAGTAGGTTTAAAAAACGAAGAAGAATTAAAACACATATTACTAGACTCCTCAATGTATGTAATGACATCTTTTTACGAAAGCTTCGGACTTGTACTAATAGAAGCAGAAAGCTTTGGAATTCCACTACTCGCCTTCGACTCCGCAAAAGGACCAAATGAAATTATCCAAAACGGAAGAAATGGCTTTTTAGTACCAAACCGCAACAAAAAACTAATGGCAAACCGTATTAATGAATTAATTGAAAATAGAGGTTTAAGAAGACAAATTGGAATAGGAGCAAGAGAAGACTCTGAAAAGTATAAAATGGAAAATATAGAAAAACTATGGTATCGTTTGATTGAAAGAATGATAACCTCATAGAGAGATTATGATAACTTGAAAATTTATATTTGAAATGATATAATTGCAAAAAATACAAATAGGGAGGAAAGAAGAAATGCAAAAGGATGATGTTGCAATCCGTGTAGAACATGTGCATAAATCGTTTAATGTATTTTATGATAGAACAAATACCATTAAAGAAAAGGTATTGTTTTGGAGAAGAGGCAAAAAAGAAGTAAGACAGATATTGAAAGATGTTGATTTGGAGATAAAAAAGGGTGAAGTGGTTGGATTAATTGGTGTGAACGGAAGTGGGAAATCGACGTTACTTAAATTAATGACGAAAATTATTTATCCGAATAAGGGAAAGGTAGAAACGAATGGAAAACTAACTTCTCTTTTAGAGTTGGGAGCAGGTTTTCATCCTGATTTTTCTGGAAGAGAAAATATTTATTTTAATGCTTCTATTTTTGGATTAACAAGAAAAGAAATTGATAAAAGAATGGATAAAATTATCGAATTTTCAGAATTACAGGACTTTATTGATAACCCAGTTCGTACTTATTCTTCTGGAATGTATATGCGACTGGCATTTTCTGTTGCTATTAATGTTGATGCTGATATTTTACTATTAGATGAAATTTTGTCTGTTGGTGATCAACATTTTCAAGAGAAATGTTTTAAAAAAATAGAAGATTTGAAACAAGAAGGAAAGACCATTGTTTTTGTTACTCATGGAATGGAAGCTGTTAATCGTTTTTGCACAAGAGCAGTATGGCTACATCAAGGAGTCGTTAAAATGGATGGAGATACAAAAACTGTAGTAAACCAATATTTAGTAGAAACGGCATAAGGGAAGGAGAAAAACATGAACATATTCAAAGAAATATATAATTATAGAGAATTACTAAAAAGTAATACACAAAAAGAAGTAAGAGGAAGGTACAAGCATTCCATTTTAGGAGTTTTATGGTCATTTTTAAACCCATTATTACAATTACTAGTCTATTCTGTTATTTTTGGTGCGCTAATTGCGAATGGAGACAAAACTTATCATATTTATGTATGTATTGGTTTAATTCCATGGACTTTCTTTACGACCACAATAACTCAAGGAGCACTTAGTATTATTATGAATGGAAACATTGTGCAAAAAGTATACTTTCCAAGAGCAATTTTGCCAATTTCAAGTGTAATTAGTGGAGCAATTAATTTTCTAATTTCTTGTATTATCATATTAGCATTTGTTATATTTTCAGGATTAGGAATTACACCACTTATTTTACTATTTCCAGTGGTTTTATTAATACAATGTATGATTCTATTAGGAATTAGTTTTATATTATCAGCTGGAACAGTTTATATTCGAGATTTAGAACATATTGTAGGTGTTATTTTAATGGCAGCATTTTATGCTACACCAATCGTATATAAATTAGAACAATTACCAAGTAATCTACAAATTATTATGAAATTAAATCCGATGACTTATATTATTAATGCTTATCGAGATATTTTTTATTATCAGCAAATGCCGGATATGCAACATTTAGCAATATTAATGATTCTGTCAATTGTTTTGGTAGTAGTAGGGTATTGTATTTTTAAAAAACTACAAAAAGGATTTGCAGAACAATTATAGTATAAACTCATAAATGGAGGAAGAAATTGAGAAAAATATATTTAAAATGTAAACAGTTGTATATGAAACACAAAGAAGTTATTAATTATTTGATTTTTGGTTTTTTATCGTTTGTGGTTTCCATGGCGACCTATTATCTAGCGAGGATATGTTTTGATTATGTAATAAGTAATATAATTTCATGGATAATTGCTGTTATTTTTTCTTATGTAACGAACAAGTTATTTGTATTTGAAAGTAAAATAGAAGGAAAACGAAAATTAGTAAAAGAATTTGTAACATTCATTCTTAGCAGAATTTTTACATTGGTATTAGAAACTTTAATCTTGTATATGATGGTTGACTTAATGAACATGAATGACAGAATGGTAAAAGTGATTGCTCAAATTATCGTGATTCTTATGAATTATATATTGAGTAAATTAATTATTTTTAAAAAGAAGAAAACAGAAGAAATTGCTTAATTTGTAATAAGAAAATATTGGATTGAAAATACGAAGGGGAAAGAAAGGATGTATTAAGATGATAATAAGCTTTGATATTTGGGATACGATTATAAAAAGGAAGTGTCATCCAGAAGAAACAAAATTGCATGTTGCTAACTATATGGTATTAAAATATGGGGAACATTTAAAACAGAAGTATAAAGACATCTATGAAATACTAAAACTAAGAAATCAAATAGAATATGAAGAATGTAAAAAGAATAAAGATTCAGGTCATGATGATGAATGTAACATTACTAAAGTATTCAAATTATTACAAAGAGAAATAATGAAAGAAGAAATTCCAGATTTATCAGAAGAATTGTTAAGAGAAGAAATAGAACAGGAAAAAAGAGTTATTTTTTTAAATCCAGAAATTTTACCCATCTTTGAAAAATATAAAGACATAAAAAAATATTGTATATCCGATTTTTATATGGGAAAAGAAGCACTAGAAGAATTACTAGAGTATATAGATATACCAGTAAAGATTGAAAAAATATATAGTTCAGCAGATTACTTATTAAATAAAAGAACAGGAAATCTATATAAAAAAGCAGAGGAAGAAATAGGAATTACCTCACAAGAACACATTCATGTAGGAGATAATCCTATTTCGGATATTGAAGTGGCGAAGGGCTTAGGAATTGAAACCATTAAAATGAGCAAAAACGAATTTAGTTTTGAACCACAGAGAAATAGAAAATTTCAATTTGATTTAAGTACAGTAAAAAAAGAAGATAAAATAGTCAATTGTGGAGTCGATTTAGCACCAATACTATATTTTTTTGTGTATAGTATTATTGAACATGCAATAAAAAATAGTATAACGAAAGTATACTATTTAACAAGAGAAGGAGAAACCTTTATTAAAATACATGAATTAATAAAACAGAACAATCCATTTGGTATGCCAATACCAGAATGTGAGATATTAGAAGTGAGTAGAATGGCAACCTTCTCTGCCTCGTTAAAAGAATTTTCAATTGCAGAATTACTACGTTTATGGTCACAATACAGAGTACAAAGTATGAAAAAACTATTTAAAACCTTAGCGATTGATATAGAACCTTACAAAGAGTTTATGGGAAAATATGATATTAATCCAGAAGAGGACATTATTGATTTGTGGTTTGATATTCGCATTCAAAGACTATGTGCTGATACCGCATTTACCAAAAAAATAAACGAAGAATTGAAGGAAAAAAGACAAGAATTATTAGAATATTTTGAAAAAAAGAAAGGGATTTCTGCTGATAGTAAGGAAGGAATGTTTGTAGTAGATATAGGATGGAGAGGTACCATACAAGATAATTTGGCATATATATTTACAAACAAAACAATAGAAGGTTATTATTTAACTTTGTATGACTTTTATAATGCACAACCTAAAAACACGAAAAAAATAAGCTTTATTGATGATAAAACAATACGCAATCATGAAATTGCTAGCATGATTACATTATTAGAATGGATTTATAATCCAGGAACAGCAAGTGTAATTGGATATAAACAAGGAGAAGCCATTAGAGAAGCAAAAACAGAAGAATTAGAAATTGTAAAACAATACATTATGCCATTGCAAGAAGGAATGCTAGAAGGTGCAAAATTAATAAATGAATATATGAAATATCATCCATATGAAGCAAAAGAAACAAAAGAATATGTGTATCAAGTTGTAAAACAAATTAAAACACATCCAAGTAAAGAATTAGTTGAAATTTATTATAGTATGGTGTTTAATGATACTTTTGGAACCGCAGCTTATGTGAAAAAGGATGGAAAGTTATCGTTTATCGAAAAATGGAATATCTTTAAGTGTAGAAATATGTTAAGAAATGAAACGTGGAAAGAGGCCTTTATGATTCACAATAATATAAGATATATGAGTGCAATTTTAAACGCAAAAGCTATCTTAAGAAAAATGTTAGGAAAGGGATAATATGGAACAATATATTTTGCTATATGGAAACAAAAAGCCAGAAGATGTTATATGTATAAAAAATATGTTTGAAAATGTACAACTACTTGAGTTGGGATGGACTGACAAGGAATATCATAACAATATGGAAATAATAGATAAATATATAAAAGAAGGAATTGGACAGGTTATATTTTTCGGCTTAGAAATTGGTTGGGATAAGTTAGTTAAGGGTATAAAGAAAAAGAATCCTTCTATAAAAGTAAAAGTAATTTGTAATACACAAGATAGTCTTTTGTATTATGATTACGAAAGAGAGAACTTTTTAAAACTGCTTCGCCTAACCAAAGAAGGATTCGTAGAAAATATTGCGTTTTTAAGAAAAGGACAGTATGAAACATATAAAAATTTGGGTTATCCATGTTCCTATTTACAAGAAAATTATGTGTTAGAAAAAAGTAAAAAGGTGAAAATAGAAAAAACAAATAAAGGAATTGATTTAGGAATCTATCCATTAAATTATACATGGGATAAAAATATTTTTAATCAGTTATGTATTGCAAAATTTATTGAAAATTGTCATGTAAATTATTATAAATTAGAAGAACGAATGGAAGACTTTCTAAAAACAATGGAGATTAACAGTTCACCAGAACAATTAGAAAGGATTGAGGATAGTCACCTTATCCAAACATTATGTAAAAATGATGTAATTGTAGCAACATCTTTTACAGAATATGTACATCCTGTGTTTTTCATTAGTATGGAACTAGGAATTCCCTGCTTAATTGGCAATCATTCTGATTTTTTTGTAAATAATGAAGAATTACAAAACTATGTTGTGACAACAGCAGAAGATAATCCAATAATAAATGCAAAAATGGTAGAAAATATGGTAAAAAATAAAACCCATATACAAAAACTGTATGAAACATGGAAAATAAATTATAATAAACAAGCAAAAGAATCCATAGAAAAATTTGTTAACTGTGAAAAGTAACAAAGAAAGGAAAAGAGAAGATTGCAAAAAATGAAAAATTTTCTAAAAACTTTTTTAAAAAGGAATAGTTTAATATATAGAATATTACGTAAGTTGTATGGCGTTTTAAGCCACATAAAATATAAAGTGATACATGCAAAAGAAATAAGACAAACCAAAAAAGAATATCATAAAAAAGCACAAGCTTCAATAGAAAAAATAGCATCATATAGACAAAAGGATTACATTGTATTTTATAATCCTACATGGCTTGGTGTTGCTGCGTCTACGATTGGCTTGTTTGAAAATATAGTACCTTTAGAACATGTATATGATAAAAAGGATATACGAAAAATAGCTAACACCATTGTAGAAAATAAAATAAAATCGGTTATATTTAGCCAAATTTGTGATGGGTGGACCGATACAATCGAACAATTAAAAAAAATAAATCCTAAAATAGTAATAAAAGTAATTTGGCATGGAAATTGTTATGAGTATTTTTCAGATTTTACTTGGAATTTAAATAAAAAAGTAATGAACTTATATAAACAAGGTAAAGTAGATTGTTTTGCGTTTGTAAGAAGTACTATGTATGAATTTTATAAAAAACTAGGAATGAAATCGTATTATTTACAAAACAATGTACATAAAAATAGAATAGAAGAAATACAACATGATGAAAATGAGAAAATAAAAATAGGAATCTATAATGCTGATACAAGAGAATTAAAGAATATCTATACCGCCTTAAGTGCGATGAAATTAGTACCAAATGCGGTAGCAGATGTGGTTCCAATTAATAAAGGTGCAAAGGAATTTGCAGACATGATACAATTAGAAGTAACGAGCATTGATGATTATATTCCTAATGAAGAATTAATGAAACGAATTCAAAAAAATAGTATTAATATTTATCCAACTTTTACAGAAAATGCACCTATGTTTCCCTTAGAAAGTTTTGAAATGGGAGTGCCATGTTTACTAGGAAATAATAATGACTATTTTGTGGGAACAAAGTTAGGCGAATATGTAATTTTAAAAAGAGAAGATGATGCGAAATACATTAAGGACAAAATAATAGAAGTATTAGAACACAAAAAGGAAGTAATGGAATTATATGTAGCATGGAAAAAAGAATTTGATACGAAATGCGAAAACCTTGTAAAAGATTTTATAGAAATAGAAAAGTAGATACGGGGAAAGGGGAATAAGCAAAAGAATGAATGAAGAATGGAAAATAGAATTGGAAAGAGCTAAGATGAGAAATTATATATTAGAAAAAGAAAACGAAATAATTCTAGGAAGTATCGGATGTCTTGCAAAAGAAAAAAAAGAATTATTAGGAAATATCGACAGGCTTACGAAAGAAAAAAATGAACTATTAGAAAACATAGGTAGTCTTTCCAATGACAAACAAGAATTGTTAAGACAGATTGAGCAAATTCAAAATTCTAAAGGTTATCGTATGTTAAAAAAAGTGAAACGCATAGTAAGGAGAAAATAAATGGAAAAGGAAATAATTCCAGAAGTTTATGAAATGACAAATTCTATTTTCGAAGAAAAAATAAAAATGTTACTGGATTTGGATAAAAAAATAAAATTTGAAAATGATTTTCCCCATAAAACAAGTAAGAAAAAGAGAATAGCGATTGTGTATGATAATGAAGGATGGGCTTTTTGCAATATTGCAAGCAATATCAAAAAATATTTATCAGAAGATTTTGATATTACCATTTTTCCGTTATCTGTGTTTGATGACAATGTCGTAAAATTAATTCTGTTAGCCCAACAATTTGACTTAGTCCATTGCTTATGGAGAGGAATATTATCTTCTTTAGATTATGAGTATCCTAGAGGATATATTTATAATATGGGACTTACTTTTGAAGAATTTAAACAAAATTATTTAGAAAAGGTTAATATAACAACTTCGGTTTATGATCATCAGTTTTTAGATGAAGCATCTTTTGAAAATACAAAATCATTTGCAAAATATACTAAAAATTATACCGTTTCTTCCACTATTTTACACGACATCTATAATGAATTAGAGATAGATAAAAAACCAATGGCAGTGATTAGTGATGGAGTAGATTTGACGAAATTTAAACCAGATAATTTAGAAAGATTCAAACAGAGCAATTTAGAAAAAAGAAAAATTCGATTTGGTTGGGTAGGAAATAGTGAGTATATAGATTCAGAAGGTGATTCAGATTTAAAGGGAGTTCGAAAAATAATCAAACCAGTTTTAGAAGAGTTGATAGAGGAAGGATATCCAATTGAATTTAAATTTGCTGATAGAAAAGATGGTTTGATTCCACATGATAAAATGCCAGATTACTATAATTCAATTGATGTTTATATTTGTGCTTCCAAAACGGAAGGGACACCAAATCCTATATTGGAGTCAATGGCTTCGGGCTTACCTATTATTTCTACTAATGTTGGAATTGTGAGCGATGCTTTTGGAGAAAAACAAAAAAAATATATATTAAAAGAACAATCAAAAGAAGCATTAAAACAAGCGATTATTCAGTTATTAGATGATAAAAAACAATTTGAGGAGTTATCAGAGGAGAATTTAAAACAAATTCAAGGATGGACTTGGCAAAAAAAATGTGAACAGTTTAAAGAGTTTTTTGAAAAGAATTTATAAGCCATTTTAAAGAAAAAGGAGCGACTTATATGATATATGATTCTATTATCATAGGAAAAGGTCCTGCTGGCATCACGGCGGGTATTTACTTAAAACGAGCAAATCATCATATTTTGGTGATTGGAAAAGATGGTGGAGCCTTAGAAAAAACCAAAGTAGTCGATAATTATTATGGTTTTGCTAATACGATTAGTGGGAAAGATTTACTAAAGCAAGGTTTAGAACAAGCAAAGCGTTTGGAAATTCCCATCGAAACAGAAGAAGTATTATCCATTGGAAAAGACGAAAATTTTGTGGTAGAAACAAGAAACAATGTGTATCAGGCAAAAAGTGTTATCTTAGCAACAGGAACGAGTCGAAATACGCCTAAGATAAAAGGAATTAAAGAGTTAGAAGGAAAAGGAGTAAGCTATTGTGCTATTTGTGATGCTTTTTTTTACCGAAACAAATCAGTGGCAGTAATAGGAAGCCGGAGATTATGCTATAAAAGAGGCAAAAACATTGCTTCCTGTTGCTAAATCGGTTACCATTCTAACCAATGAAGAAGAATTAGTAGAAAATAGAGAAGAAGGATTAGAAGACCTACAGGTTGAAACAAGAGGAGTTAGTGAAATTGTAGGAGAAAATAAAGTGGAGGCTGTTACATTAAAAGAAGGAGCCAAATTAGATGTAGAAGGTGTATTTGTGGCAGTTGGAACTGCTTCTAGCACTGATTTTGCAAGAAAATTAGGAGCATTTATTAACAATAATGCCATACAGGTAGATAAGGATATGGCAACCAATGTAGAAGGATTATATGCTTGTGGAGACTGTACAGGGGGACTACTACAAATCTCAAAAGCGGTATATGAGGGAACAAAAGCAGGGTTGGCTTGTAGCAAATTTTTAAGAGGAAGGTAGAAAAATGGAATATATGATGTCCTTTTTAGAAGGAATTATAACTTTTATTTCTCCATGTTTATTGCCAATGATACCAATTTATTTATCCTATTTTGCAGGTGGAGAAGTAGCTAGTAAGAAAAAAGAAACTCTTCAAAATGCAAGTGGTTTTGTAATAGGGTTTACCATTGTTTTTATGCTACTTGGTACTTTTGCCAGTAGTATTGGAATATTTTTAAAACAGTATAGCCAAGTTCTACAAATTATTTTTGGTGTGATTATGATTGTATTTGGACTAAACTTTATGGGCATGCTAAAAATAAAATGGCTAAATCGTACCAGTGAATTAAAAGCAGATACCAAGAATTTGAATTTTATCCGTTCGATCCTATTTGGCATTATTTTTTCAATTACATGGACTCCTTGTGTAGGAACATTTTTAGGGAGTGCCTTAATGCTAGCAGCAAGTGCCGAACAGGTATTAGAAGGAACCCTTATGCTATTATGTTTTTCCATGGGACTTGCCATTCCTTTTTTAATAACAGCCTTATTTATTCATAAATTTAAAACGACCTTTGGCTTTATTAAAAAGCATTATGAAATGATTAATAAAATATGTGGAATATTTTTAATTGTGATTGGCATATTAATGATAACAGGCTATATGAGACAATTTTTATCGATACTATCAAATTAAAGAAAAATAACGATATTGTATCTTTAAAGTAAAGCAGGAAAGGAAAAAATTTTAGGATGAAAGAAAAAACAAAATATATGATTTATGTAGTAATATTTCTAGTAGTAATCGTTTTACTAAATTTTGGATATTCTTTTATAACGCATAAACTAGAAAAGGTGCAAAATAGGGTAAATCAGGGAAGTACGAAAAAAGAAGTGGAATATAAACAAGCAAAGGATGTTACTGTGCAAGATGAAAATAATCAACCTGTACAACTTAGTTCTTTTAAAGGAAAGCCGATAGTGATTAATTTTTGGACCTCTTGGTGTGGGTATTGTAAAGTAGAAATGCCATATTTTAGTGAAGTTTATGAAAAGGAAAAAGAAAATGTTTCGTTTATAATGTTAAATGTGACGGCAGATGATGAGGAAGAGGAAGCCAAAAAATATATTGATTCACAAGATTTAAGTTTTCCTATTTATTATGATAAACAGGGAGAGACGGCTTACAAGTACCAAATAACAGGGTATCCTGTAACGGTATTTATCAATAAAGATTTTCAAATTTACCATGTTCATAGGGGAGCAATTACAAAAGAAAAATTGCAACAATATATTGATGAAATAAAATAGAGAAAGGAGAGAAAGAAAATGTCAGTAATTACCATTACAAGCAAAAATTTTGAAGAGGAGGTATCAAAATCGGAAGTACCAGTATTACTAGATTTTTGGGCAACTTGGTGTGGTCCATGTAAAATGGTATCTCCAATTGTAGATGAAGTAGCAAACGAGGTAGAAGGAAAAGCAAAAGTAGGAAAAGTAAATGTAGATGAAGAACAAGAACTTGCCAGTGCTTTTCAAATTATGAGTATTCCAACACTTGTGGTGATTCAAAATGGAAAACTAGTAAAACAAGCAGTAGGAGTAAGAAGCAAAGCAGAAATATTGGATATGTTAAAATAAAATAGAAGGGCGACACTAGTGGTCGCCTGTTTTTTAGAGACTTTTTGTTAGTGACTTGACCTTGCATATTTCAAATATTAGCGGTATAATAAAAATATTCATAAGGGGGGATTTTAATGAAAAAAGCAGTCATTGGAAGTCTTATTTTAAGCATTCTACATTCCATTTTATTCTATGGGCAAGATTTAGGAGTATCGGTGCTATTGTTTATGGTAGCTAGTGTATTTTTGCTAATGGCATTTTTAAAAAAACATGATAAAGTAAAAAATGCGAATGCCTTATTTTTAAGTTTTCCTATTTTATTACTAAGTAGTACCTATTTTATTTTTGATAATGCCTTTTTTTATGTATTAAACTTAATGGTGATTCCAATCTTGTTAGGATGTATGATAGTTTGGGCATGTACCGATACGTTTAAACTACGTGAAATCATCGGAAAGTCGGTTAATTTAGCAATTGGTTCTTTGGAATTTATACCAGGTGCTTGTCGTATTATAAAAACGTCAGTAAAAAAAGAGCCATTAGAGAAAGAAGAGAAAGAAGAAAAAGAACAAAAGAATAAAAAACTAAAATTAATAGGGTTAGGCATACTATGTTCACTTCCATTCCTATTTATTATTATTGGGTTATTACTATCAGCCGATGGACTTTTTGCTGATTTATTCGATAAATTTTTCTATCAGCTTGAGTTTATTTTTTCAAGTGAATTTATTGTAAATCTAATTGCAAGATTGGTATTAATCGCATTAATTTTTATGTATCTTGTTTGTATCATCTACAATATTGTGGAAAAGAATTCCGCTTTTAACCGAGTCTATAAAACAAAGGAATTTAAACCCCATGTAGACCACACCATTGTAAATACAATTTTAACAATGATTAATATTGTATATCTTATCTTTACAGGAATTCAATTCGTATACTTATATTCGTATTTCTTTTCCGAACGGAAACTGGAATACGAGTATCAACTTAGCACAATATGCAAGACAGGGATTTTTTGAATTAATGTTTATTACGGTCATCAATTTCGCCATTATTTTGTTTACCAGTGCAAATCAGAAAAAAGAAGAAACCAAAAATGTCTATACAAAATGGATGAATGTACTAATGTGTATCTTTACCATAGTCATTGCGATTTCTGCATTTATGAGAATGCATTTATATGAAAGTGAATTTGGCTATACCTTTTTACGTTTAATGGTATATGTTATCTTAGTAACCGAAATGATAGCTATTTTACCAACCATTTACTATGTTGTAAAAGGAAAAATCAATTTACTAAAATCATACTTTATCATTGCACTTACCATGTATGTCATCATCAACTTTATCAATATTGATTATCAAATTGTAAAAAACAATATTGACCGTGCCGAAAAAGGAAAATTAGTACATGGACTAGATATAAACTATTTGGTAAACAACTTAGGAACCGATGCAGTACCACAAATGGTATATTTATATCATCGCACCACAGACGAAGAAGATAAACGAAGAATAAACAATTATCTATGTAATATTGAAAAAGAAGCAAAAAAGGAAAGAAGTTTCCAAGAATGGAACTTATCAAAAGATAGAGCAAAAAGAGAATTAGAACCATTACAGCTACAATATCAAAGTAAAAGTACAAGAAAAACGACTCGTTCCAATAATAATATATAAAGAATTATGTAACAATCTATACTTAAAGAGGTTTGACAAATGAAAATAAAATGATATAATTACGTAAAACAAAAAAAGGAGGAACTTGTTGTGGAATTTATGATGATTTGGCAGAGATATTCTGACAAATTTAAAGGAGAAGGAAAGAGGTTATATAAATCCTTCAAAAAGCGGAGATATTCTGCCAAATTAAAAAGACTTGGCACACAAAGAAGAAAACTAAAAGAAAGGACAAAAGCTGAAGTACTTTTCAACAATGCGTTAACTCTCGAAACAATGGATAACTTTAAAGAACAGTTAAGTTATTTCGAGGCAAAAGAAACAAAGTTGAGAGAAAAGTTAGCTAAGTGTTAGTGCCTTGTTTGAAGACAAAGAAATCCAAGAAAGGGAAACCTAGCTTGGATTTCTTTATTGTGAAAAGATTGGTATCTTGCTTATATGGTGAAATTAAGGTTTTTATAGTAAAATATGCCTCTTCTAATTGACATGAATAAAGGTATCATATATAATCAAGTTAATAAAATTTGAAACGAGGTAGAAAATATGGGAGAAACACAACAAGCCTTATTGGAACTAGTAAACAATATTCCAGTAACGTATGAAAATGAAGAGATTTTAGAGGATATCAGGCAAGCCATTGAAGATGGAGATTTGCAATTAGCTTTAGAAAGAATGGATTTACTACCAAGCGATGTAAGAGAAGAACTAAATTCTGTTTTTGCAAGTAAAGAAGAGGAAGAAGGGGCTACCAAAAAACAAATATATCCACAAGAATTAAGCAATGAAGGATTAGAAGAAATTTATATTGGTTTATTATTAGATAATCCAGAAGCCATTATTAAATATTATTTTCTATTTGAAGAATGTTATTTTGAAAACCCAGAAATGTTAAATTTATATAAACGAGTACTATTTACCGATGGAGAGGCATATGCACCAGAAATTGCAAAAAAAGGTTTCAATTTTCCAAGAGATACCGAAAAAACAGAAGATTTATTATATGAAGCAACCGAAACGGCTCGTCAATCTGGTTATGGAATTGAAGAAACTTATTTGGCATTAAAAAAATTGTTTATTTTAAGGAAACATTATGTGGAAGTACCAATTAAACACATCCAAGACCGTATTGTAGAAATTGCCAATTATGAGTTGTATCATCAAATGTCAGTAGAAGAGGTAAAAGGAGCAATTGAACAAGTAAATGCGACCAATAAATTTAAACGTGCTGTGTTAAATATGGATTTAACAAAATTTTTAGAAGAAGGGGACAATAACTTAACCAATGGGCTAGATTATCCATTCCCTATTATAACTAGTGTGTTTAAAGGAATTCGAAAAGGAGAAACTACGGCATTTGCGATGCCTTCCAATGCAGGTAAAAGTAGGTTTACCATTAACATTGCAGCCTATACCGCATTTGTGCATAAGAAAAAGGTGCTAGTCATTTCAAACGAAATGTCAGAAGAAAAAATGAGACTTTGTTTAATTACCACAATTTTGAACAATCCAGCTATTCAAAAAATACATAAGCATAAAGTAAGTAAAACAGAAGGTGAACTATTAGAATTTCAATTTAGACCAGATGACCCTAAGAAAGTAAAAGTGGACGAAAAAGGATATGTACTCCAAGAAGAAAAAGAAAGTAAAAAAGATTTTGTAAAAAGATTAATGAAAGTATCCACCGAATTTAAAGAAACCATAGCAGTAACTGATTGGGTGAATAAAGAAATGAAGAACTCCATCTATTTCATTAATATCACAGACCACACGAATGATGAATTAAGAAAAGTTATTATGAACTATTATTATAAAGAAAAAATAGAATATGTATTTTACGATACCTTAAAAACCGATGTGGACAATATTGGGGTAGGAGAAGAGTTAAAGAAAACCGCAACCATTCTTTCAAACCTTGCCCAAAACTTTAACATGTTCATCTTCGCAACGTTACAATTAACCGAAAGTTCCACACTACCAGTTAATTTAACGGTAAACGACTTAGCTGTTAGTAGAACCGTAAAAGAAGTATTAGATACCCTATGTTTAATCAAACAAATCAACCGTGAAAACTACGAAGATTACGAATATTCTGAACAGGAAGTAGATACCAAATTCTATGACATAGAACCTTTCAAAGACCCAGATGTAAGGTATTATGTTTGCGTGGTTGACAAAAACAGAGCAGGAGCAAAACCAACCTTACTCTTCAGGCTAAATTTGGCATACAATAGCTGGGAAGAATTAGGTTATGTGCGATTAAAACAAAGTAAGAATGAAAATATTAGGATGTAACAATATTAATGGAACCAAAGAAAAACTCTTTTCATAAAATATACAAAAAGTGAAGGGAGTTTTTTAATATGGATTATGAAGTAATGATGAATGGCAATGTAAGAATAGGCATGTATGCACCAGATTTCGAAGCACAAACTACAATGGGCGAAATCTCGCTAAATGATTATAAAGGAAAATGGGTAGTATTATTTTCTCATTCAGGAGATTTTACTCCAGTTTGTACCACAGAAATCATTGCATTTAGTAAAGCAGATACATATTTTAAACAGCAAAATGCTTGTTTACTAGGGCTTAGCGTAGATAGTAATGCTTCTCATTTAGCATGGTTATACGACATTTATTGCAAAACGGGAATTCGAGTGCCATTTCCAATTATTGCAGATCGAAATGGAACGATTGCTAGAAAATATGGCATGATTTCAAATGATGTTAGCAATACCGAAACTGTAAGAAATGTATTTATTATTGATGACAAAGGAATTGTAAGAGCAATTTTAGTATATCCAATGAATGTAGGAAGATGTATTCCAGAAATATTAAGAGTGTTACAAGCGTTACAAATTGCAGATTGCAATAAAGGTGCTACACCAGCAAATTGGTGCCCATATGAACCAATGATTGTACCAATGCCACAAACCTATCAAGCCTTAGAAGAAAGAATGAACATGATTCAAAAAAATCGAAATGGATTTAATTGGTATTTAAGTTTCAAACAACCAGAAGAATCTTGCAATCGTAGTCTTGAACAAAATCAAGTAAAACAAATCGAAGATAAAAAAGAAATAAAATAAGCAAATAGAAATGAAAAAAATGACCATACTAATAAAAAAAGGAGGTCATTTTATGGAAAGAAATCAAAAAATTAATTGCACAGTAACCAGTTGTAAATACAACAAAAATCAAGAACAAGAATGCTCATTGCAACAAATCATTGTAACACCAATACAAGAATGTACTAGCAAAAACCCAGACGAATCCATGTGTTCAAGCTATCGTTATGACGAAAACGCACAAACACCAAAGAATTAGTTGACAGATGGTTGACAAACAGTGACCAAATGGTGACTAAAATTAAAAAATATACAAAATTTCTATTGACAACGAAAGCCGAAATGTGCTAATATATACATTGTCAATAGAAAATGCGGATGTGGCGGAACTGGTAGACGCGCTGGTCTTAGGAACCAGTGTCAACGACGTGGGGGTTCGAGTCCCTTCATCCGCACCAAAGGATAATATCGTCGCACCAGACGAAAAAACGATTAAATCGACTGTAAA
>CAOJHH010000029.1 GCA_948436025.1 uncultured Clostridium sp.
TTCTAATACTACCATTTACAAAAGTAGGAGTAACTTTAGAAAACTCACATATAAACTCTAGTCTTTGTTTTAGACATTCCTCAAATTCTAGTTCTTGCTTAATTATCTTCATTTCAAGCACCATCCCTTCTTTATAGATTTAGGATGATTTTTTGCAAAAGAAAAAATCAACCATTTTACTGATTGATTTTTGTATCTATCTATTCAATTAGTTCGAACAGATACGTCGTTGGAGCTACTAACGGGAATCGAACCCGTGACCTCTACCTTACCAAGGTAGCACTCTACCGACTGAGCTATAGTAGCATATTTATTTTACAAATTGTATTATATGTGTTACAATTGCATTTGTCAATATTTTTGACGAAATTTATAAAAAAGATATGGAGTGAAGATGATGGCAAGTTTTGAACATAGCTTTGAGATTGGTTTTCGTGATGTTGGAAAAAGTAATGAACTTACCAATAAAGGTCTTATTGGTTTTTTAGAGGATATTGCTGGTATGCATTCAAATGAGGTTGGTTATGGACTAAATCATATTGAAGAAACTGGCTTAACTTGGGTACTGCTAAATTGGAAAATTCGCATTTTGAAACGCCCTCTTTATGGAGAAAAAATTCATATTAAAACTTGGGCACGAAATTCGATGAAGTTTTATACTTTTCGTGATTTTGAAGTTTATAATGCTAAAAATGAATTAGTGGCAATTGCTACTACAAAATGGGTTCTTATGGATGCCAAAACAATGAGTTTAATGAAAATTTCCGAAGAATTAATCTCAAAATATTGTCCTGAAAGTAAAATGGTATTTGAAGGTGAAAATGAAATTAATAAGTTAGAGGCTCCAACTGAATATTCTATTGTTATGCCCTATACCATTCAAAGAAAGGATATTGATATTAATGGTCATGTACATAATACCTATTATTTAGATTTTGCCTATGAAATTCTTCCAGATGATGTGTATGAAAATTTTAATTTTGGCAATTTTGAAATTATGTATAAAAAGGAAACCAAACTTGGAGAAACCATTAAATGTTTTTATACTAAAATAGATACTTCTCATTATGTAGTAATGAAAACAGAAGATGAGAAATCGATTCATTGTATTGTAAAATTTGATGAATAATTTAATAAAGAAAGGATGCTATGGTTATGGCTTTTGATGGAATTGTAACTAAACATGTAGTAGAAGAATTAAGTAACTGTTTGATTGGTGGAAAAATTAATAAAGTCTATCAGCCAAATAAGAATGAAGTTTTATTTGAGATTTACGCAAACCAAAAGCATTATGTATTACTTGCTAATATTGATGCTAGTTCTTGCCGTGTTCATTTAACCAATCTACAAAAACAAAATCCCCTAACTCCTCCTAATTTTTGTATGCTTCTTCGTAAGCATATTATTGGTATGCGAATTCAGTCTTTTAAAACTTATGGTCTTGAAAGGATCATTCATATTGTATTAGATGGTTATGATGAGTTAAATGATTTTGTAACAAAAGAAATTGTAATTGAACTTATGGGAAAACATAGTAATGTTATTTTATTAAATCAATCTGGTACGATTATTGATAGTGCAAGACACCTTGATCAGTATTCTGGCTCAGTAAGAGACATTTTGCCTGCAAGACTTTACGTTTTTCCTACTACAGCCAAAACAAATTTCTTAGAATTACAAGATTTTGAAGAGTTTTATCATATGCTTATTCCCTATCTTAAAGAAGATCGTATCGATACGATTATCCCTTCTCATTTTAATGGAATTAGCCGATTGCTTATTGAGTCTTTGCTCACACAACATCATATTGATCCATCTTCCACTTTAAAAGAAGATTATCGCACCCTTTATCAGTCTTTACGACAGCTAATTACCTCTTCTTTGGTACATTGCATTCCTTTTTCCAACCATCAAAAAGAGGATTTTGTCCTTGCTAAAACAGATACAAAATCCCCTTTAGCAATTAATCATTTTTTAGATGATTTTTACACAAACAAAGAAACGATAAATGAGTTTATTAGTTATCGAAATAGTGTATTGAAACTAATTTTAAATGAATTAAAAAAATATACGAAGCGTTTAGCTAATATGAATCAAAAGTTAGAAGAATGTCATTCAAAAGAACAATATCGCATTTATGGAGAACTTATTACGGCAAACCTATACCAAATTGACCAAAATACCAATGTAAGTAGCCTTACTCTTCCTAACTATTATGAGGACAATCAACTAATTACCATTCCTATGGACAAAAGTTTATCTCCTAGTTTGAATGCAAAAAAGTTTTTTAAAAAATACAATAAATTAAAAAATGCTTGTGAGATTGTGAATAAACAAAAAGAAGATACCATTCATGAAATCGACTATATTGAAAGTATTATTTACGAATTAGAAAATGCAAAAACCGTTTCGGATATCGATGTGGTTTACACTGAATTTTCTGAAAATTTTTTAGGAAAAAGTTTTCTTACTTCAAAAAAACCAAATAAAAAGAAAACAACAAAAAAGAAAAAAGAAGAGGAATTTTCTCCCCTTACCTATACCATTGATGGCTATACCGTTTTGGTTGGAAAAAACAACAAACAAAATGATTACTTAAGCCTAAAATATGCTCATTCCAATGACCTATGGTTTCACACAAAAGACATTCATGGAAGCCATGTCATCTTAAAAACAAACGGAGAAGAAATTCCACAAGAAACCATAAACAAATGTGCTTCCCTTTGCGCTTTCTATAGTAAAGCAAAAAATTCTTCTAATGTAGCAGTAGACTACACCTTTGCCCGCTATGTAAAAAAGCCTTCTAACGCCAAACCTGGCATGGTTATCTACACGAATTTTCAAACTGTTAATGTACAACCTTATAATCATGAGCTTTGAGACAGCTAATTACCTTCTTATGAGGAAGACACTTTCATGGTGTCTTTTCATTTTTTTAATGTTAAGAAAAAATTAATTGATATTTTCGAAAAATGCGGTATAATGTAGATATAGGATGTGATGCTATGAAAATTGTAAAAAGAGTAATTTTGATTGTTTTGCTTATCATACTAATTATTATTAGTTCTATTGTATATATGGGATACCAAATGTATCAAGATGCTATTTCTAGGACAAGTATTGCTAGTCGTATTGAAGAACTTAAGAAAGATGAAAATTATATACGTTTTTCGGAAATTCCAGAACATTTTAGAAATGCTATTGTAGCAGTAGAAGACCATCGTTTTTATACACACAATGGAATTGATATTATTACGACAACACGTTCGATGATGGAAAATATAAAAGAAAAAGAAATTGTGGCAGGTGGGAGTACTATTACCCAACAAGTACGGAAGACTTCTTTATTTTACCCAAGAGCAACGTTTTACTCGAAAAATTGCAGAACTATTTGTTGCCTTTGACTTAGAAAAAAATTATTCAAAAGAAGATATTTTAGAATTATATTGTAACATGATTTATTATGGTGATGGATATTATGGGCTAAAAGAAGCAAGTCTTGGGTATTTTAATAAATCACCTAATGAACTAACCTTAGCAGAGGCGTCTTTATTAGCAGGCCTTCCAAATGCACCTAGTGCTTACTCTCCTACTAAAAATCCAAAATTAGCACAAAAAAGACATTCTATTGTATTAACGCAAATGGTAAAATACGAATACATTTCGGAAGAACAAAAACAAGAAATTGTAAATACCTTTCAACAATAAAAAGAGCATTTCGCTCTTTTTATTGTTTTGCTACTGCACATATTTTTTATTTAATTTATAAAAAACATTTATTATATATGGTTTAAGCTTCTTTGTTTTGGTCGGTTCATTTTATTTGAATATACCTTATCCATGACCCTATCTGGATAATGCTTATCTAAAAAAGCATCCATTTTGCTATTGGCTTCTATTTTTTGTACTCTCTCATTTTGTCTTGCTCCTGCAAGGCAGGAAATTCCAATATTAAATAGCATAAAACCTACTAATATGGCAGTAATGGTTTTAAATTGTGTGTTTCCAATGTAGATGTCAATTTTTTGTAATAGTGGTAATACAAATTTTACAAACAGTACGCCTAATATTCCCCAACAAAAGCAAAATAGTAAACTTGTTCTTCCCCCTATGTTTAAAAACATATTACTATAATCCCATGATACCGTTCCAAAGCATAATTCTTGAAAATAGGAACAAAAATATTCAATTGCACCTCCAAGAATCATACTACAAACAAATACTTTTTTCACATCTTTTACTTTACTAACAATAAAGTAATACATAACTGCCCCAATTCCATACACAGGAATAAATGGTCCATAAATAAGTCCTTGTCGTATTTTAAAAGAATGGTCAAAAATAATTCCTACTAAAGTTTCTACAATACAACCAACAATACTTCCAATTAAAAACACCCAAAATATTTTAATCAATTCATCTTTGATTTTTTGTAACTTCTCCTTGTTCATATTCTCCACCTCTTATTTCTTCTTTTATTACTACATTTTTTACTATAACATATTATTCTTAATTTTTTATTAACCAATCTTTAAACTTTCGTTAAGTTTCTACTTACACATTTTTGTTTTTAATGTAATTCCCTCTAAATTCATTTGATAATATATCCATATGTACATCATCATAATATTTACCATTCAAAAAGTAACTTTCTCTTCTTCTTCCAAATTCTTTGAAACCTACTTTTTCATAGCATTTAATTGCTCTTTCATTAAAAGATTTTACGGTTAGCATTATGTTATTTAAATTCAAATAATGAAATCCATAATCTAATAATAATTGTAATGTTTCTGTTCCATAACCATTACTCCTATTACTCTCATTGCCAATAAATATACCAACTGTTCCAATTCTATTTTGATGATTAATTTTCGAAAATCCACAATTTCCAATTAGTTCGTCATTTTCTAGCTTAACAATCGAAAAATTTAAATTATTATTTTTTAATGTCGTATTAATCCATTCTCTTTCCGCTTCTACTGTCATGATACTTCCACTTTTCTCGATTCCGTCTGCTGTTTTAAAATCGCAAAACCATTCTACATACTTTTCGGCATCTTCTATATTCATTGGAGATAAATATATTCTTTCGCCGATTAATTTTTTAAAATATTTCATTGTTATTCCCCCTTTTTATGTTTCTGGTATTCCTACTTTGTATTCAATCTCTTCCATAAATGGAAACATTTCTTTTAATCGTTTTAGTGTAATCATTGCCATTCTGGGTTGTGGATTTTTGTCGTGTACGGAAATTAGTTTTTGGGTATAGCAATTTTCGGTAGTTTTAAATACCAAATAACGATTATTCACATAGGTAAAATAAACTTGAAATCCATTGTCAAGTTCTTTGTGAAATCTTTCAAAGGTATACGTATTTTCCATTGCTTTATCCTCTTTTCTTATTTAATCATTTCTTCAAATTCTGTTTCGGTTAGTATGGTTATTCCTAAGCTTTGCGCTTTTGTTAGTTTGCTTCCTGCTTCTTCTCCTGCTAGGACGTAAGTGGTTTTCTTGGATACGGAAGAGGATACTTTTCCTCCTAAGGTTTCGATAATCTCTCCTGCTTGTTCTCTTGTGTAGTTTTCTAAGGAACCGGTTAGAACGAAGGTGGAGCCTGCAAATCTTTGGTCGTTTGTGCCTGTTTGTTCTTCTTCCATGTTGACGTTTGCGTTTCGTAGTTTTTGAATTAGGTCTATGGTTTGGGCTTGTTTGAAAAATTCGTATATGCTTTGGGCCATAATTTGTCCTACATCTTCTAGGTTTGCGAGTTCTTCTATACTAGCGTTCATTAGTTTGTCTATGGTATTAAAGTGTTTTGTGATGGTTTTTGCGGTTTTGGAACCGATGTGCCTTATTCCTAAGGCGGTAATTAATTTATAAAATGGACGTGTTTTGCTTTCGGTTATGGCATTTATTAAATTGGTTGCAAATTTGGTGCCGTTTTTCTTTAAAGAGGCAATGTCGTCAAAGGTTAAAGTATAGATATCCGCTATATTTTGTATGAAGCCTTTTTCAATGAATTGTTCCACTAAGTTTTCACCAAGACCTTCTATATCCATTCCTTCTTTGGAAACAAAGTGAATGATATTTCTAAGTAGTTTTGCTGGACATTCAATTCCCATACAACGAATAGCTGCTTCTCCTTCTTCTCTTATAGCTTCTGCTCCACATACAGGGCAAGTTTTTGGCATGTTAAATACAACTTCTTTTCCTGTTCGTTTTTCTTTTTTTACTTCTACAATTTCTGGAATAACGTCTCCTGCTTTTTGGATGACAACCGTATCTCCAATTCGTAAGTCTTTTTCTTTTATAAAGTCTTCGTTATGCAAGGTTGTTTTGGAGATGGTAGAACCTGCTACACTAACTGGTTCTAAAATTGCCATTGGTGTAATTACTCCGGTTCTTCCTACTTGACATACAATATCTTTTAATATGGTTTCTTTTTTCTCTGGTGGATATTTATAAGCAATGGCCCATCTTGGGGTTTTGGCAGTACTTCCTAAGTCCTCTCTTAAGCTTAAATTGTCTACTTTGATAACTGCCCCATCAATGCCAAACGATAAACTTTCTCTATCGTTTCCAATTTGTTTAATCGCTTTTATTGCTTCTTCTATGGTATTACATGGGATTTTTACAGGGTTTACCGAAAATCCAAGCTTTTCTAAAAATAGTAGTTCTTCGTAATGGGAGTGAAACTCTTTTCCTTCTATTTTTTGTACATTGAAAATGTAGATATCCAGTGGTCTTTCAGCAGTTATTTTGCTATCTAGTTGTCTTAGGGAGCCAGCTGCTGCATTTCGTGCATTGGCAAATAATGGTTGTTCATTTAAACTTCTTTCTTCGTTCATGGCTTCAAAGTTTGCTTTACTAATAAATACTTCGCCACGTACGGTTATGGTTAAAGGTTCTTTTAGTGTGTGTGGTATGGTTTTTATGGTTTTTAGATTGGTGGTAACATCTTCTCCAATTAACCCATTTCCACGGGTTGCTCCTTGTACTAATACCCCATTTTCATATTTTAATGCAGCAGATAAGCCATCGATTTTGGTTTCTACTACATATTTGGTCGGTTTGTCTTTTTCTTTTGCCATTTTTTGAATTCGTGTATCAAATTCGATTAATTCTTCAAAATTAAAAATATCTTGTAAGCTTTGAAGAGGTACTTCGTGTTCTACCTCTTGAAAGCCTTTTTTGACATGTCCTCCTACTTTTTGGGTTAGCGATTCTTTGGATTGAAATTCGGGGAATTCTTTTTCTAAATTTCGTAATTCTAACATTAACATATCATATTCAAAATCCGATATTTCTGGAGAGTCCTCGTCATAATATCGTTTGGCATGATATTCTACTAAGTCTCGTAATTCTTCGATACGTTTTTTTGCATCTTCTTTTTTCATCTTTGCCTATATCTCCTTTTATTTTTTACAATATGTTCTTCTTCATCTTTAAATAGGTCTTTTCCGTTTTTAATATAGTCATACCCTGAAAAGATGGTTGCTATTACACAAATTGTCATCATCATGGTTACTGCAAAATTAATCCAATATTGGTATCCTACAAGTTCTCCATGGAAAATAGCCCCATAATAGCTAGTATCGACAAATGCCAATATAATGGCAATCATTTGAGTAACGGTTTTTAATTTTCCCCAAATAGAAGCAGCAACAACTTCTCCCCCTTTTTCTACTGCAATTAAGCGATATCCGTGATACCACAAATTCGCGAAATAAAATAATAATTGGTATCCAAGCAGGTAGTTTGTTCATTTCTACAAGTAGCATCATAGCAGCCAATACTAATATCTTATCTGCAATTGGGTCTAAA
Source organism: uncultured Clostridium sp. (assembly GCA_948436025.1). Lineage (GTDB taxonomy): Bacteria > Bacillota > Clostridia > TANB77 > CAG-508 > RGIG8482. The sequence goes on from CAOJHH010000029.1 coordinate 7,825, forward strand.
AACTTACCAAAGGTAGTTACTTGGTTTCTAGCACGTGCAATAGTTCCGTCTAATTTATCGGTAATAGACGCAATGATAAAAATCAAATTCATAAGCCACATAGAAATTGGAATTCCGAAAAATTCTCCTGGTATATGAAAAAATGGGATTGCTACCATAACTGGTACTAATACAATACGAAAAATAGTTAATTTATTTGGTAAATTCATCGTTTTTCTCTCCTTCTTTTTTGATAGGTTTATTATATTTTATTTTCAATATTTTCCTTGGCTTGTTCTAATCTATGTTTGCATAATTCTTTTGATATTTTAGGACTCACTTAGTACCACTCCTTCTTTTTGAACATTTCTATAAAATGGCAATGCTTCTAACCAATAATTAAATTTATCTACATTTTTAACTAATGGTGATAAGTCAATGTTAAAATTATTATCATATTCTAAGTCATAGGCATATTCACTTATTTTTTTCCTATATTCTACTATTTCATCATCACTCAAATCTGTTAAAATCATAATATCGATATCTGAATTTTTATTAAAGTCTCCTCTCGCATATGAACCATATAGTATAATTTTCTTTGCTCTATTTCCTAAAATTCTGTTTACTCCATTTATGAAATCATTAATAATATCACTTATATCATCTGGTATTTTTTTCATCAAATATCACCTCTTTTTATATTAATCTCTCTACTGCAATATAGTATATCATACAATGAAACAAATTCATATATTTATTCTAAATTTTCCAATGCAATTTGCCACCACTATAAAAACAAATTTACAAAAATTAAGAAGGAGTAATTTTCCTTTTATTACTTTCTACAATATCGCTAATATAATCCCCTATGACAGGAATATTTATGGCAAATGCTATCTATCGACATGGTCAACAGATAGCATTGTAGCGTTTTTTTTATTCAATTTCAAGGTAGTGCCAACCTAAATCGTCATCAATTGACAATTCGGCTTCGTTGTTTTCATACTGGATAAATTTTTCCAACTCATTTGGAACCAAAGCTGTAACTTTTCCATTTTCTTTAAACGTTGGGAAAACGCTGTTAGAAATTCTGAAATAATCTTTTACCCTTATTGACATCTCAAAGAACATTTCAAAATCATTTTTATCTAACGTATCAACTTTAGGGCATATGAATTCTCTTTTTCCATTGTTGTTCACAATATACGGCATATACAGATTTCCTGCTTCATCGCAGAAGGTAGAGCCAAGATACATACCCAAAAATATATCCTCTAACTGTACTCTATCTCCAATGCGTTTTTTGTCTTTATACGCTGAAACATAACTGTCTTCGCTAAAAGATAACCAGTATTCATTTTCAGTTTCTATTGCATAAATTGCATGTGCAGAAAATGGAATTTCAGAATTCGGCGTCAGAGCTTCAAATTCTATATCATCTTCCGTCTTTCCAACACGTATTCTCCGGAATTCATCATTCCAGTAGCCATATATTGCTATGTCTTCGCCTGAGGAATAAATTGAAAAATTGCTCAATGACCAACCAATATTATCATTTACCGATACTTCCAATTTATCTGTCGTAAACCACTCTTCTTTGATTCTAATTTTGTTTTCTCCATAAGAATACTCAATTCCATCAAATCGAAGAGCTGTTGCTATTGACATTCTTTTTAAGATAAACTCCGGAATATCTTCTCCCCACGCAAAATCATCTTCTGGTTCAGGTGTAAGTTCTTGGATTGGAAATTCTCTCCACATCTTCATAAACTTTACAGTATGGCTATAACTTCCATAGTCAAGCCAATACATTATAGCCATTCCAAAAACAAAAGTTACTATTAACCGTATTACTTCTTTCCATGTTATTTTCATCTTTTTTTATCCTTTCTTGTTGTTAATTATATTCCATATTCAGTTGTAAAATAAAAACACTACTAGCCTCCTTTCAAAAAGAAATTATCCTTAATTGGTAATCGTGTTACAAAGTTAATTAACACATGTTTCATTATACCACATTTATGTTAATTTGTAAAATTTACCTTCTATTATTTTCAACAATATCGACAATATCGCTAATATAATCCCCAATGACTGGTATATTTAGTGTTACGATTTTTTGTAGGATTATTACTAGTATTGCAGTAAGGATTGTGAAACCGATACCAATACCAATTCCTTTTGAAATTCCAGCAAGGAGATTTCGGATTAGGAGTTCTTTTCGGTTTCCTAGTATTTCGGATAAATCGATGAAATGGTTTTTGATGAGTGCATAATTTAAGTCATCGATACTTTTTTCTAGTCTTTTAAAATGTGTTTTTTTGATAAACATATAAACCACCCTACTTTTTTTGCTAACGCATAGCCATTCTTTGTAAGTGGCAAAGCCACTAACATAATCTTTATTAGGGTGGTTTATTTTTTGAAAACTATACATTATTTTGCGTTTCAATTGTGATTGTATTTTGGTTATTATTGATTTCTTGTTTTTTCTTGTCTTCTTCCTCTTTTAGCTCTTCTAGTTTTACAATCAATTCTTGTAGTTTTTTCATGTCTTTTCCTATCATTTCCCAATCGTTGTTGTTTGATGAGGTTTGTAGGTTGTTATTGGCTTTGATAATAGCCTCTATTAAATCTTCTATGGTATCGGTATTTTCTACTTCTATTTTGACTGCTGATTGTGAAAGAAGATTTTTAATAGCTCCTTTTAAGGTATCGTCAATGGCTACTTTGTTTCCACAAGCTACTACTACTTTTTTCAAGGTTGGTATGCTTTTTGACTCGTTTAGTGAAATTTGATAAATTGGTTGTACATATAAAATCGTATTATTAATTGGAACTGCTATCATACTTTTTATGGTTCTCATACCAGGTGTATTAATGGTTTCTAGTTCACTAGCTATGGTTTCATCTTGCCCAAGTAGGGTTTCTAATTGCATTGGTCCTAATAGATTGGTGTCTTGTGGGAATTTGTATAATCTTAATTTTGCTCTTCCTTGCTCATCATAGGTTCCTACCAAATAGGCTTTTAAGTTTTGCTTATCTAGTACCGTATAGGAAGTAACTAATCCTAACTCTGCTTGTTCCGAATCGATGGTCTTTAACATGGTATAATATGGCTCCTGTTTTACTCCTTTTGATGAGACCTGTGTTGTCGTTCTTGCATATTTTGCAATTTCCCATATATCATCACTTCGATATAATACATCTGTACTTACATTATGGTACATTTGTAAAATTTCTGCTTGTATATTATATAAAAATTCTGGATACACAAAATGTTTTGCAATATCCTCTGGTATGGCTTGTTCTTCAAATAGGTCTGGATATCGGTTTTTATATGACATTATAATTGGGTCTGTGGTATCGGTAATATAAAACTTTGTGGTTCCATCATAAGCATCAATTAATACTTTTAGGGAATTTCGAATATAGTTAATTTCTTGCCTTGTTCCACCATGTTCTATGGTAATTGGTTGTGAATATGGATATTTATTGCTCACTGTATAAGCATCTAATACCCAAATTAATCTTCCTTCCTTAGACACTACCATATATGGCTTTTCATCATAAATAACATTTGGTAAAATTGTTTTTGCTCTTTGTAGGATATTTCGGTTAATTAAGATTTTACTATCTTCGGTTACATTGCTTGATAATGCTAAATTCACATCTTTTTGTCTAATGGCAAGAATCATTCGGTCAATAAAATTTAAACTAAGACCTGCTTGCCCTTTATAATTGTATTCTGCACTTTGTGAGGTTGTAGTTGGGTAATCAAACTCAGATTTATTTTTACTGTTGGTTACAATGGTATTATTGGTTTCTAATCCAAAATAAATTCGTGGTTCTTCCATATAAATGGCTTGATTTTCTGTAGAAAAATCTTTTTGAAGGTATTTTACATTGCCTAGTTCATCTGTTGAAGTAGCTGAAGTAACAACTGCTCCAAAGCCATGAGTATATTCATAAGTTTTGTTATTATAACTTCTATCTCCACTGCTTACTATTTCTCTTGGTGAAACATAAACTAATTGATTTTCCCCTTTTATTTGATATCGACTAATATTCGCATTTCGGTAAGCATAGTAACCTGTATTGGTTTGAGTAACGGCTAACGTTTTTAAAATGATTTCTTCTGTGACAATACTAATATGATCGGTTACTTCCGTATGTTCTTCAATTTGTTCTAAGTTATGAGTATCGTCATTTGGAATATCGAATTCATCGATTTTTATGTTATAGGCTGTTTTGGTATTGTCAATATTGGCTCTAATATAGTCTTTTTCTTTATCCAATTCGTTTGAGTTTATATAAATTAAATTAAATCCAACCATTACAACAAATAGACACACTAGGTAAGCTGGTACTGCTAATACAGAAATAATAACACGTTTGGTTTTCTTGTCTTTAAAATAGCGAATTGCCATCCATACCGAAACAACTAGTACAATTGCTAAAAAGCGATATCCCCATAATTTGATGGTAACATCGGTAATACCTGCTCCATAAATGGCAGTAGAAGCATCATTATGTAAAATTAAAAATTTATCCGTTAATATTCCTTGTGCTTTTATTAGAATAATCCCTGCAAAACCAAAGGATAGTAGTTTTACGTTACGAATCATTTGTTTAAAGAAATTGCTTTTCTTTAATGTTTCTGCATTTACACCATCAAAATATTTATTGAAAATAACAATATAATAAAAAGTAGCATATATGGTAAGCCCTATCATAACTGCCATAAAGTAGAATAAGATTAGTTCAACAAAAGGCTTTTCAAATAGGTAAAATCCTATGTCTGCTCCAAAAACAGGGTCATATATACCAAACCATGCACGGTTAAAAAATCTTGCTACTTGTTCACTTAAAAAGTTGGAAATCGCTACACTAATTAATGCTGATAAAATAAATGCAATGGATTTGTTTGGTAGTTTTGGCATATCCTTTTTTTCCTCATCAAAAAAGGCTTTTAGTCCTTTTTTAATACTACGATTGCTCATATAAAAAGCAGTAAATAGGAGGATAAAATTAATTCCCATCGTAGCGTATTGATAAAATATGTTTTGTTTGAATACTTGCTTAAAATTTTCTCCTATTTCAATGGTTTCTAAGTAGGTTCCTCGGTAAGAGATGTAGGTAAATATGGCTAACATGAATATAACCATTAGTACTAATATGGCTCTTGTTCGTATTTGTTTACTTTTTTTCGTGGTTTGGTTGGTCATGTCTTGTTTGGTTTGTTTTTCTTCCATGTTCTCCCTCCTATAAAATCGCTTTTACGAAATCCTTTGGATCAAATAATTCCATATCATCAATTTGTTCTCCTACACCAATGAACTTAATTGGTAATTTATTTTCATCTACAATCCCTAAAACAACGCCACCTTTGGCGGTTCCATCTAGTTTGGTTAAGACAATTCCAGTAAGTGGTGTGGTTTCTCCAAAGGCTTTTACTTGTGAAATGGCATTTTGGCCTGTGGTTGCATCTAGTACAATTAGTACTTCTTTTGAGCAGTCTGGTAATTCTTTATCGATTACTTTTTGAATTTTAGCAAGTTCATCCATTAGATACTTTTTATTATGTAATCGTCCTGCTGTATCACAAATAAGAATGTCTGCATTGGTTTCTTTTGTTATGTTAATTGCCTCATATACGACAGAGGCTGGGTCTGCTCCTTCTTCTTTTTTTACCATATCACAACCCGAACGTTTTGCCCAAATTTCTAATTGTTCCACTGCTGCTGCACGAAAGGTATCGGCTGCTGCAATTACAATTTTCTTTCCATCCTTTTTTAAACGATTGGCAATTTTTCCAATGGAAGTGGTTTTTCCAACCCCATTTACGCCAACTACTAAAATAATGGATGGTTTTGTATCTAAATGCAAACTACTATCAATGTCTAAAATACTTGCCATTTCCTCACGTAACGCCTGTTTTACTTCTTCTGCTTCTTTTATATTTTCCTTCTTAATTCGCTCTCTTAAATTGGAAATAATCGAAACCGATGTCTCCATTCCAATATCGGACATAATCAAAATTTCTTCTAATTCTTCTAATAATTCTTCATCTACCTTACGAAACACGCTAAAAGCCTGATTTAACTTTTCATCAAAAGAACTTTTTGTCTTTCCTAGTCCTTGTTTCAATTTATCAAAAAATCCCATAATTTCTCTCTTTCCTTTGTAAATTATTGTAGACAATATTTTATCACAAATTTCCCATTTTTCCTAGCCCTTTTTGTGGAATTGTCTAAAATATTTGTTACCGTTTAGACTATATTTAAAATAACTTGCGAAGCCATACAAGAAAGCCCCTTTAACAAGGGGGCTGTCAGCATTAGCTGACTGGGGGTTCTTATATTCGTTTTCTATTCGTTGTATGTTTTACTATACATTCTATATGTTCGCATACTTGTTCAAAATTTTTTCTAACTTGTTCATTTGTAAATCTTATTATTGTTATATTATATGCATTTAATATATCTGTTCTTATTTTATCATATTCTATTCCTTTTTCTGTATAGTGTTGACTTCCATCTAATTCTATACCTATTTTCTTTTCTGGACAGTAAAAGTCTAAAATATAATTATCAATTGGTTTTTGTCTTACAAATCTTACATGAAATTTTGCTAGATATTGATACCAAAGTTTATTTTCTTCTGGTGTTGAATTGTTTCTTAATTTTCTAACTTTCAAAAATAAATTTTTATTGTATGGTAAATACATGATAAACTCCTTTCTAAGAACCCCCAGTCGCCCATACGGGCGCCAGCCCCCTTGTTAAAGGGGCTTTCTTGCATAGCTTCGTAGCATTTTTAATTTAATCTATGTAATTACAATAACGTAGATACAACAAATAAAGGTAGTTATTTTACCTTGCTTCAAATATATTCTTTTCGGTAAATTCTTGATTTAAATTAGATTAAAACCCATTTAGAATTTAATTTTCTTTGATAATCACTTTTTTGAATAAAACATTATTAATATTCATCGCCACCTAACAATCGTATTGTAGCAAAATATCGTTCTATATGCAAGGTTTTTATAAACTTTTCAGTAGACAAATCTATGATTTGTCTACTGGGTATTATTTCTTACGAATTAAAATTAGTGGCGTGGTTTGTCTGCCTTGTCCTGCTGGATTGTCTTTTATTAATTCTTTCAAATATTCTTCTCTTCCTTTTAGGTCGCTTGATACGCCTAATATTTCTTGTCCTAAGTCGTTGGCATCTACTATCATACAACTAATACCAAGTTTTTGTTTTATTTCATTACATACTCCATTTGGATTTTGTGGTAATTCTATTCCAATATCTCGGTATTCGCTCCATACATGGTCATAAAATCCATCTAATCCAGATACTTCTTGTCCTACAATTTGGTAAAAAACTCCTTTTTTGCCGAATAGTTTGGTAATGGCACTTGCAAGTGACGCATATAGTACCTTTATTAGTCCTACTTTATCAATGGCATATTGCATTTTAATGGTTTCTCCTACTCCTACTCCTGTCGTTGGATGTGACGCAAATTTCGATAATAGTTTTGCCCAAAATCCGATTTTTAGGTCTTCTCTTTTTACTATTCGGTTTTGGCAAATACTAATAATTTTTTCACTTATGGAAAGAATATCTCCTTTTTCGTAAATATTCGAAACATATTGTTCAATAATTTTTAAATATTCATCATTGGTGGTAATAAATTTGGTTTTAATGGCGTGTCTTAAATAAATTTCCTCCCCTACTGTTATTTCGAGCTTCTTTTTATCATTGGCTTTAAATTCCATACATACCTCCTAAACTAGTTGTAATTTACAACCCTATGCCTTTTATAGCATAGGGTTGTATCCGTTTTGTATGAAATTTGTATCAAACTTGCATATAATTTGTATCTATTTTGTATCAATTTTTAATAGATTTCACTACTTCTACCTCATTCATCATTCTATTAATTGTATGAATGGATAGTATAAACATATCTTGATCTTCTACTAAATTAATCACTAGATTTGCTTTTTGGGATATACACATATCATCTTCATATTTCCAGTCATCAATAATATATAAATTTAAGTATTGGATATAATTTTTCATAAGTTCCTCTTTACTGCTACAACTGCTCGTATCCTCCTTTTTTAAACCTACACATAATATTTTTCCTGTTTTATATTCTCTATCAATATAATATTCGTTATTTCCTATTTTTAGAAAAAAACTATCAATTTGATATTGATCCTCTTCACTTCGGTATACTTTATTAATAATACCTATTTGCATTTCTTCTGTATCGTTATATTCAAAATTTCCTAAAATATTGTATTGTTTTAGTTTTAACAATTCTTCCTCCACATCATTTTTTGTATTCTTCGATACCTCTATTAAAACAGATTTTCCATTTTTCATATTTTCAGAATTAAGGGTAATCATATAATTTCCACTTTCCATACTATGAATCGCTTTTACTAAATAAATTTCTTCTGCTTCTACATCTAGGCTATTTTCATTTTTTTCTTTTTCATATACTTCTTTTTCAATTTGCTTATTCTCTATCCCTATTAGTATTTCTGGCATTTTGAAAGATACGCCAATCATGATAGCAACTGCAAAATATACTAACATATTTTCTATTCTTCGCATTTTCTTCCTGCCTCCTTTAATTCAAAAGAAACAATGGTTCCTACATTTTCTTCACTTTCAATATGAAGTTTTGAATGGTGGAAGTTTAAAATTTTGGTTACCAAAGATAAACCAATTCCACTTCCTCCTTCTTGCCTGCTTCGTGCTTTATCAATCATATAAAAATCTTCTGTCACTCTTTCTATATGCTCTTTTGGTATTCCAATTCCTTTATCTATTACTGATATTTTATAGTTTTCATTCTCTAGTCTTTCGCCTTTTACAAGAATTTTATGGTCTTTCGGTTTTGCTTTATTTGCATTTTCAATTAGATTTCTAAGAACTACTTCAATTAATTCGCTATCTCCCATAATTTTAGCAGGCTCTAGTCTAAATTCTATGGTATTGTCCGTTATCATCATTTCTTCCGCTTTTTGAATTTTCTTTTCTAATTCGGTGATCCAAAATCCCTTTACTTCAATTTTTCCATCGTTTAATGCCATCAGCCTCATTAATTTAAAAGATAACATTTCTAATCGCTTTGTTTCAGAATGAATATAGTATAAAGCTTTGCCAAACAATTCTTCATCACACTTTTTTAATCGTAATAAATCGGTATAGCCTACAATCGCTGTCATTGGTGTTTTTAATTCATGAGTAAATCCATTAATAAAATCATCTTTTTGTTTTACTTGCAAATGTAGTTCATTGATTTTATTTTCAATCTCCACTGCCATTTTATTAAAACTCTCAGCAAGTTCTCCTATTTCATCATTACTGCTAATATCTACTCTTCCACTAAATTCCCCAGAGGCAATCTTTTTGCTCATTTTATTTAATTTCTGAATTGGTCGAATTAACACAGTGGAAAATACCGAAATAATAATGGCAGAAACTACTAAAATAAGAATATTTGCTATTAAAATATCCTTCATCTGTCTTTGTTGTTCTTCATATAATTCGCTTACATCATAGGCATTTACAATGTATATGCTTTTATTATCAATCGACCAATTCGAGGAAAATAACATATAATGTTTGTTACCGATTTGTCTAATTGCATATACTTCCTTTTGGCTATTTAAAATTTCTTTTATTTCTACTTGGTCAATTTCATTAATGTTTGAATATATTTTCTCATATGCCTCATTGTAAATTGCAACAAATTCGGAATTATTTTCCATATACTGATAAAGCGATTCTAAATATTCCACTATATTTTCATCGCTTATTCCTTCTCCTAATTGAATATTTTTTATCATATTACTTTCTAGCATGTACTTTTCTAACATATGTTGTTTCATGTTTTGATTTTTGCTATTTTCAATGGAATGTAGAAAGTTACTTTTTACAATATAATGACGACTACAGGATAGCACAATGGCAATCATGGTAATAATAAACAAAACGAGTTTTTTCCAAAATTTCATTTTAAACTCCATTCCTCTCTTCGTGTGCTCTAACGGTGCACATCATTGTAAAAAAGTTACACCTCTAGCATATAACCAATTTTGTAAACTGTCTTAATTTTATCCTTCCACCCTAACTTTTTTCGTAATCTTTGAATATGTAAATCTAGTGTTCTTGTTTCAAATTCCAATTCTTCTCCCCATACTTTTTCAAAAATCGTTTCACGGTATAAGGCAAAATTTTTGTTTTGTATGAGCAAAATTAGTAAATCAAATTCTTTTGGCGTTAAACACACAACATGACCATCTTTTTTCACTGTTCTTGCCACTATATTAATCTCTACATCTCCCATGGTTTGAATGTCGTTTCCCTTGTGGTATCGTCGTAACACTGCCTCTATTCTTGCCACCAATTCTTCTATTGCAAATGGTTTGGTAATATAATCATCTGCCCCCTGTTTTAGTCCTTTTATTTTATCATAAACTTGACTCTTAGCAGTAATAAAAATAGTTGGTGTAGGATTAATTTGTTTCATATATTCTAGTAACTCATATCCATCTATTTTGGGTATCATGATATCTAATAGTACCAAATCATACACATTTTTCTCTAACAAATTAGCCGCAACTTCGCCATCTTCCGCCGTTTGGCATAAATATCCTCTTGAACCGTAATTCTATTTTAATCAAGTCACGAATTGCCATTTCATCTTCTACAATTAACACTTTACTCATATTTTCTCTCCTTTTAGTATTATAAAATGAAAATGTATCTAAGTTGTATCAAAATTATTGTAGCACCAATTTTTCAGAAATGAAAGTGCTTTTGCTGTTTTTCGTTAGCTTGTGGTGACATAAGTTGTATCATTTTTAATACATTTACATAATTTTTTCTTGCTTTTTGCCAGACTTTATGTTAAACTATGGATTATCAAGTATAAACTTGTGTGTAGTAAAAATCCAATCATCCTTAAGGAGGAAACAAACCAATGAAAAAACTGAAACAAATAAGACTTATGTTATTTGTAATGATTGCAGTTATTGGCTTAACGGGCTGTTCGACAAACCGGTTAGTAGAAACTGTAAAAGAAGAAACTATTTCAAAAGAACTTGTAACATCTTCTTCCAATCTTGCAAAAAACATAATGCCTCTAACAATGCCTACCCCCGTACCAACACCAGAACCTGTACCAGAAGACTGCTATGCAACTATTGTGTCTTTTGGTGATACTCTTTGTCATAAGCCTTTGTATAATGCTGCTTATGATAACGAAACTGGTATTTACGATTTTTCCTATATGTTTGAATATGTAGAAAAATATTTTAAAAATTCTACAATAAATATTGGAAATTGTGAATCACCTATGGCTGGTTTAGAACGTGGTTACAGTGGTTATCCCTGTTTTAATGCTCCTGAACACCTAGCAATTGACCTCCAGGAATTGGGTGTAGACATCATGACAACCGCGAATAATCATACCTTAGACAAAGGGTTTTCTGGTTTATCTACTACACTAGATTTCTTAGACAAATCTGGTATTCAACATGTAGGAACTGCCAGAAATGAGTCTGAACAAGATTGCCTTCTTTTCCTTGATTTGAATGGGATTAAAACCGCATTTATTGCCTATACTTATGGCACAAATGGTATTCCTATTCCAGAAGGTAAAGACTTCTGTGTCAATCTCATTGACGAAGTGATAATAGAAAGACAAATTTCTCGTGCCAAGAATGAAGGAGCTGAATTAATTGTTGCTTCTATGCATTGGGGAGTTGAATATCAAACTACCGAAAATGCAGAGCAAGACAGATTAGCCAAGTTCTTAATCGAAAATGATGTCGATATTATTCTTGGTTCTCACCCCCATGTTCTACAACCCATGAAAATGTTGAAAGTAGAAACTGAAGAAGGCGAAACGAAAGAAGGTCTTGTTATCTTTTCACAAGGTAATTTCTTCTCAAACCAGAGAGACGTAAACACTAGAAATACCGCCATTTTCAATATTGAGGTAAAAAAGGATGGACAAACAGGTGATGTCCGCATAGAAAAAGCAACCTACGTTCCCCTTTATATGTATATAAAAGAACCAGGGGCAGAAAATCGGTATCAGTTGTTAGATTTAAACGAAATAATCCGTAGTTACGAATCAGGTGAAGACATCTGGTCTGAAGCTATGTATCAGCTTGCTTTAAAAGAAAAAGAACGATGTGTACGGTTGATTGGACCAGAAATCACACACAAAGAAGAGGGCTCCATTATGGACTGCCCTCTTCTTTATTTGGAGCTACTGGGCAGAATCGAACTGCCGACCTACAGGTTACGAATCTGTTGCTCTACCAACTGAGCTACAGTAG
>CAOJHH010000030.1 GCA_948436025.1 uncultured Clostridium sp.
GAGCTTAAAAATGTTGAAATCTAGGGAGTTCCCCAACGAAAAAAACTCATACAATATAGCAACTATTATTGCAAACATTAACATAATGTGGTATAATATAATTATACTATACATATACGATGGAGGAAATATCATGAGAGTTGAAACATTTAATTATTCTTCAAAATCACAACTTAAAAAGTTAATCCGTACCTTTAAAGACTTAGAGCCTAGAAGTAGGATTTTGAAAAAGGGCGGGTTCTTCTTCAATCGTTGGGCTACTATAGAGCACTAACAGTAATAAACAGGCACCACAAATTTATTTTGGGTGCCTGTTTATTATAGTAAATAGTCTATTTTTACATCAATTTAAGCAATTGGTATGGTATATTTTTCTTTTCACATATTTCTTTTTCTCGGTTGGTGCAAGTAAAAATGATAATTTGCCTATTTTTGTATTCTGTATGTAGAAAATTTAGTATATTTTCTAGTCTTTCGTCATCATAGTAGGCAAAGGTTTCGTCTAACATGATTGGTAATTCTTCTTTGGTTATTTGGTTTCCTGCTCCTAGTCTTAAGGATAAATATAGTTGGTCTATGGTTCCTATGCTTAAGTAATCTACTGGTATGTAGTTTCCATTTTTGGTTTCTACGATAATTCCATCTTTTTCATCTAATTGAATGTTGGTATAGGCTCCATTTGATATGTTTTCCATGATATTGGATAAATGCTGTGTAAAATTTGGTGTTACTTGTTTCTTCATTTCTCCATATGCATTTTCTATTTCTTGTTTGGCAAGTTGGGTGGCTTCGCTTTGTAATAAAAGTGCTTGGTATTGTTCTTCTAAACTTACATATTCTTCTTCTAAGTTTGCTAAATTTTCTAGTTTTGGTAAAATGTTGTTTTGGTCTAATGCAATGCTTTGGATTTTTAGCCTATCTCCAGCTATTTTGTTTTCTAGTACCTCGATGTTCTCATTTATTTGTGGAGTTGTTAAAAGATTGTGTATCTTGGCTAATGGTAGTTTTTCCATAAATTCGTTTTTGATGCTTTCTAGGCTATTGTCATAGTCTCGTTTCGCACTTATTTTCAAGGTTTCTTGCTCTTTTTGTAGGTTTTCTAGGGTTTCTTTTAGTAAATTTATTTGTGTATTTACCTTTTCGTTATCCACATTTTCCTCGAAGTTGGTGGTATAATTTCCTGATTTTTTTCGGTATTGTTGATAACTTAACAGTATGAGACTAAAAAAAGTAAATATTACTCCCATTACTGTTAAGATACTATTTTTTCTACTAATGCCAAAAACCGTTAAGATTACAAATAGTATGCTTGTAATTATTGGTATGATTCCTATTTTCTTATTTGATTTTTCTTTCATTCTCCTTGGTGTATTCCCATTTCTTGTATCGGTTTCTACCTTTTTTGTGTTTTCCTTTCTGTTTACACTTTTTTCTCGTATTGGCTCTATTGGGGATTGATTGTCTTGGTCTATGTTTTTTAATTTCTCTATCTTGCTTTGATACTCTTTTATTGTGTTTTCACCAATTTTCATCTTTTCTTGTTGTAAGTAATAACCTTCTTCTATATTTTTTCGTTTTTTTAGTAGGTCTAGTTTGCCTTGTTCTTGTTTTATTTCTTCTTCTAAAATTTTTTTGTTTTCTTCAAAGTCATACTTTTTTTCTACAAATTGACTTAAAATTTCTTTTTCAGTTTCAATTTGTGTGAGCCTTTTGGAAATGATGTTGATTGGTCTGTCTTGGCTCCTAGCGGTTCCAATTTCTTCTAATTGCTTTTTGTTTAGTTTTGCTATAATTTTTTGATATGATAGGGTGTCTTCTCCTGTGCTAACTAGATTGGATAGGTTTTGTACGAGGCTTGTTTGTTCTTTTTCCTCAAGCCTTGTTTCATTTTGCATAGATACAATGGTTTTTATAAATAGGTCTTCTTCAATTCCTGTTTGTTCTGTAAAGAAACGACTTCCTGTGGTTTTGTCGATGGTGTAATTTTGTGAAACTTCTTCAAATTGGTCGTTGTAAATGTGTGGAGATTTTTTTCGAAATTCTCGAAACACTTCGTAGGTTTGCCCATTTTCTAGGGTGTATTTGATTTTCCCAGAAAAGTCGTTTTCTTGCCATGGGGTGTATTTTTCGAAATCGGTGTAGGTTTTGCCGTTTTTGTTTTTGGATAAGCCGTAGAACATGCCTAATATGAATTTTAATAGGGTGGATTTTCCACTTTCGTTTTTCCCCTTAATTAGGTTTATGTGGTCATTTAAGGTTATATCTTTGTTTTGCAATTTTCCGAATTGGTTGATTTTTAAGGTTTGTATTTTCATGTGTTTCTCCTTTTCTTGGTTTGTAATTTATTTCCGTTCCAGACAACTGGCATTTTTTCCAAAATTAGGTCCTCCAAGCTCACGGGTATTCCCCCGCCTCAAAGGGCTGTCGGACCGTAATTTTTCCAAAACATGCCAGTTGTCCTCCACTAGTTTTGCTTATGTTTTCACATTGCTTCTAGTCCGATTTCGATTGCTTTTTGGATTTTTTCTTTGTTTTCTTCGGTTTGTTTGCTCAGTAAGTTTTTTACGAAAATTCCTCTTAAACTGTTTTCGTTTGCTAATTTTTCTAGGTCTAGTTTTAGTGCTGTGTGGTCTTTTATTTTAATGATATTTGAGGAACTTATGTATTTAATGATTTGTAGTGGTTCGATTTCGAAGTTTCGTTTTCCAGTTAAGATAATTTTATAATAGTAATTTTCGTTCCAATCTTTTTGGTTAATGGTTTCAATTAGTTCTTCTTTGGATAAGATATCGTCTACTATGATTTCTTCTTCTTTAAATTCTTTTTTGTCGACTGGTATAAAGGTAAGTTCTAGTCTTTTTGTTTGGTCAATTTCTCCTACTAACATGCCATGGCTTCCTAGTTCGTCAAAACCTAGTGCTATAGTAGAACCCGGATAAGTAATGGATTGGTTGGGAACATCCTTATAATATGGTTTATGAATGTGTCCAAGAGCAATATAATCAAACCCCAAGCCGTCTTAATTCGTGTTCTTTCATTGGATTATATTCCCTTTGTTCATCGATTCCACCGTCTAAAGAACCATGGGTTAATAGTATGTT
Organism: uncultured Clostridium sp.; assembly: GCA_948436025.1. Taxonomy (GTDB): domain Bacteria; phylum Bacillota; class Clostridia; order TANB77; family CAG-508; genus RGIG8482. The sequence goes on from CAOJHH010000030.1 coordinate 3,102, forward strand.
TATGTTATTTGGGTTTTCAATTGAAAGGTCTTTTATTTTTGGATTTTTCATGTAAAAATTATCAAAACCATAGCCATAAATATCCACGTCTTTTTCTGAAATTTTTTGAATTTCAGAGCCAAATACAAATACATTTTGGTTCCACTGATATTTTTCATAATATGAATTTTTTATCCTAGGATCATGATTACCTGGTATCATATATATTTTTGTATTTGGTATTTGTTGAAATTGATGGTTTATATATTCAATGGTACTTTGTTTGACATATTCATGTTCATACAAATCTCCACAAATAAAAAAATATTCGATGTCGTTTTGTTTAATATATTCAATAATTTTTCGAAAGGCTTCTCGTTGTTCTAATCGTCTGGTATTTCCTAAGTTATTTTGATTTAGTACTGTAAATGGTGCATCAAAGTGCATATCGGCAATATGGACAAATTTCATGGTTCTTTCTCCTATTTTCTAATCTTTTTGTTATTATATATAACTTACTAAAAAAAGTCAATTCATTTTAAAACATTTGTTTTAATTTTAATCACAAAAAATCGCTCTATAATAGAGCGATTTTTTTCTTTTTAATTATCGTCTAATGGACCAAATAATTCATCAAATTTTGCTTCTAGTTCTTTTTGTAAGTCCGCATCTAATTCATCTTCTTCTGCTTCTTGTGGAAGAATTGGTGCTTCTTTTGGTGGTTCTTGTTCTAGTTTTAGCTCTGTAAATTCCGGCTTTTGGGATTCTGTTTTTGGTTCTTCCTTTGGTGTTTCTTTTTTGTCTTCTGGTAGGTCGTCGAATAGGTCGTCTAGGGATTCTACTTTTAGGTTTTCTACTTTCTTTTCTTTGTCGTCTTCTACGTATGGATTGTATGGGTTATATTTTCTCCATACTCCTCTATCTAACTCTGGTATGTCATTATGTGAAATTTGATGCATGGCTAGTTTTTTGGCCATAGAGGTTTGGAAGTAGTAGAATTTTTTGGCTTGAATTGGTTTTACTCCTTTTTCAAAGATGATACAAAGGTCATTGTCCATTCTTCTTAATTCGTCTGGGGTCATAAGGGCTCTTGCCATAACTTGGTCGGATACACTTTGTCCTTGTCTCCAGTTGTGTTTATCTTTGTTTACGGATATGCTTTCTCTTTCAATGGTTTTTTCTCCTAGTGCTTTTGAGAAGTATTCTACAGTTTTTTGTGAGTTACTTCCTAAGAATACGTGGGTGTCACAGTTACCAATGATAGTTTCATAGGATTTTTCATAAACTGCTTCTAATTGGTCTAAGTTTTGTAGAATAACACTAAAGGATATTTTTCTACTTCTACTGGTGGATATTTTTTTATCAAAGTCTGGTATTTTTCCAATGTTTGCAAACTCGTCTAGGATAAAGTAGGTTGGTACTGGTAAGGCTCCTCCACTTTTGTCTGCAAAATCGTAAAGTTGTTGTATCATTTGTGAGAAGAAAATGGTTAATAAGAAGTCATAGGCAGTATGGGTATCGGATGAAATAACATATACCGCAGTTTTCTTTTTTGCAATTTCTTCAAAATCGATGGTATCGGTTGAGGTTAGTTCTGCAATCTCTTTGGAATCAAATTTACCTAGTTTTGATTGTAAAGAAGATAGGATGGAACCATAGGTTTTTTCTGGTGCAATTTCAATGGATTTGTAGTTGGTTCTTGCTGGGTGATCGTATGGAAGTTGGTTCATAAGTTCAGTAAGTAAGTTGCTTCCTCCATTAGCATTGGCTGCTCTTACTAGTTCTGCACAGCTTGCTAGGTTTTGTTCGGCTTCTGGTCTGGTAGCGATTAGGTAATAGATAAGTGCTTTTAATAACATTTCTGCCATGTCATCCCAGTATGGTTCAGAGCCTGCTCCACCTTCTGATTTTTGTCCTTTTACAATGGTATTGGCAATAACGTCAACATCTAGTTCGCTTGATATGTGCATAAGTGGATTATAGCCATCGCTTAAGCTTGGTCGTACTAAGTTTAAGACTTTTATTTCATATCCTTGTTTTTTTAAGTATCCTGCGGTTTTATCATATAGTTCTCCTTTTGGGTCGGTAAATATGTAGGAACCTAGTGTTTGGTAAGCGTTTGGAATGGAGTAGGAAGCACTCTTACCAGAACCTGATCCGTCCTACTACTAGTACGTTTACGTTTCCACGCTTATCGGTTGGTAGGTAGTTGTTTTGTGCTAATATAATTCCTTTTCTATCGCTTAATACTCGGTATTGTTCTCCATTTTTTGACCAATCACTAGAGCCATGTTCTATATCGGCGAATTCATGCTTTGGCGCTGTTTTGATTAATCCTACTAAAACAAAGATGGCATATAAAATGCTAAATTTGAATAGGGTGGAAAAATAGGTGCCAAGATGTCCTTCGGTAAAGGTTTTTCCTATGGTATTTCCTAAATTAGTAAAGGAATCGGCAATTCCACCAAAAAACTTGTCCATCATAAATTGTCCATTAACGGTTGCTTTGGCAATCGCATAACTAATGGGCATAACAAATACTATGGCTAAAATAATCCATAGTATTATAAATATAATAAAATTCTTTTTATTTCTTCGTAATGCACCTTCTACTTTATAGTTCATAAGGTTTCACCTCTTCTTTGGTTTTGGAAACTATATTTCCATTCCGCTTGCCATTTTTTCTCTTTGTCTTCTTTCTTCTCTTCTTTTTTCGAAGTCTTTATTAGAAATTAGTTTTCCAGATCTTTTTGCTTGTGCTTCTGTAAAGCTAATGATATTGTTGTCATCAATCTCAAATGTTGCATCTCCTACACTAATCACCATTTCTTCTTCTTTTTTTGCTTTCATTTCTTTTATATAAGCTTTCGCTTGTGGTGGTACTACTGCACCTTCTCTAATTTTTTCTTTTAATGCAAAAGGTATTGCTGTAACCTTTTTGATTTTTGGACTTTTGTTTAAACCTTCCATTTTCTCCTCCTCATTATTCTCCTCTTACTTCAAATGCGAAGTATGATTTATATGGTTTTAGTTTGCATTTTCCTTTTATTTCATTTGTTTTTTCATCCAAATATACAATTGGTTTTACTTCTTCTGTTGTTTCTGGGTCTATAATCGAAATTGGTCTCTTCAAGTTTGGTGTATAATCAAATTCTTTATACACACTTTCTTTTTCAGAATATATTGTGTCAAATTTTACTGGCATAGGTTTTTTTGAAATTGTTAACTTATTTTCTGCCATAATTCCAGTATTTACTACCACTTTATCTTTTCCAAATGATAAAATGACTAGTTCTTCTCCTCTTGGTGATGGGTCATCTACAAAAAAGGTCTTTTTCTTTAATTCTCCCGTTAATTCCTCCATATACGCAAGTCTTTCTATTGTGTATTTAGGAGAATCCTTTAGGTACTCTTTTTCAGTTTGGTTAATGCGATAGATGACTGTGTTTACACCTTTTGGATCGGTTATACTGAAATGCTTTCCTTGGAAAGTTTCCATATACTACACCCCTCTTTTTTATTTTATCCTATGTATAGTAGTCCGTTTTTTACCACTAAACATAATTATACCGTGTTTTTCGCATGTTGTCAACCATTTTTCATTATTTTCTTTATGTTTACTATGTGAATTCCTTATTTTTCATTTTCCTAGGTCGGCACAAGACCGACCTATACCATTTACTTATTATTTTTCTTTTCTCTTTTCTTGGCTCTTGGTTTGAATTTTGATACTTCTTTTAACCCTTCAAATAATTCTTTTTCTTTTTTGGTTAATTTTTTTGGTACCATGATTTGAATGGTAGCAGTTAAATCTCCTCTTCCACCTTTTCCGTCTTTATATCCTTTTCCCGGAATACGTAATTTTTCACCACTTTCGATGCCTGCTGGTATGTATACCGAAATGGTATCATCAATTCCTTCTAAATTCACTTTTGTACCTAGTGCTGCTTCCCATGGAGTTAAAGCAAGTGAGGTGTATAGGTCATATCCGTTTAACTCAAATTTACTATCTGGTTCAATTTGGATTTTAATGAATAAGTCTCCATTCTTTCCGCCAAATTGACCGCTTTTTCCTTGTCCGATTAGACGAATTTTTTCATTGTTTCGAATTCCTGCTGGTACTTTAATGTCAAAGGTTTTCATGTTTCCGTCTACTGTACGTAAAGATATTTTTTTGTTTAACCCATAAAATGCCTCTTCTACCGAAATCGAAATCGCAGTTTCCACATTTTCTCCTTTTACTGGAGGATTTTTTCTACTCTTTTTGGTAGTTTCTTTTCTTTCTTCCTCACTACCAAAAAACATATGAAAAAAGTCGCTAAATACATCGTTTTTCTCACGTTTACTTTCTTCATATGCTTGTTTTTTTCTTTTGTTTCCAATACGGCTTGTCCACATACGGTCATATTTCCTTCTTGAGGTATGATTCGATAATACACGATAAGCCTCGTTGATATCTTTAAATCTCTCTTCTGAAATACGGTCTCCTACATTGACATCTGGATGATATTTTTTAGCCTGTTCACGATAGGCCTGCTTAATTTCATCCACATTTACCTTATTATTTTCTATTCCTAATATCTTATAATAATCTTTAAAAATCATTTCAACATCCTCCCACGTAAATGGTAGATTTATTATATCAGGATTATACCAATATTTCAATAGGATTTCATTAAAAAAAATTATACTTGTAATCTTACGTAAATCATGCTGTGATTATGTTATGTAACCTAGAAAGTAGTCTTGAACCATATAATTCCGTTCTTTGTTTTGTATCCTTGTTATCACATAATTGAATTTCTATTTTCATTTTTATTTTGGAAAATATTTTGCTTTTGGAACAAAAGCTTTTCGAATATTTTTGAAATCAATTTGATATTGATAATTTAATAATATAGATGGGGGCTGTCAGCAAAGCTGACTGGGGGTTCTTACTTTTGTAATAAGAACCTTGCTGTTTTCATAAATAATATTTCATTTTCTAAGTTACATACAACTTCTTATTTCAATTTGGTTTTGATATGGTTTTGTGTTTTCTAATTCGATTTGATAATCGAGTATAACTTTTTTTAGTTGGTTATCTTCCTTTTCTATTTTCATATGGTTTGTTGTAATTTTCATGTTGATAGTTCCATAAGGTGTTTGTAGGCTAGAATTGGTTGTTTTTTCCTTTTCAAATATCATTGTTTGATTTGGTTTTTTTAGTATGATTTTATTTTCTAATATGGTCATTTGATAGGTTGTATTATCTTCTCTTGTTTTCCATGTTATCATAATGCCTTTGATATGTTGTTCTATTTTGGCGTTTCCTTTTTGTAGGATTGTTTCTTTGTTATTTTCTAAAATTTGTGTTGATTTTATTTCTATTTCCATATTTCTTCCTTTTTGGGTCGATGTGGGTATCGACCCCTACATTGCTAATTCTATTAATTGGTCTAATAATTCTGGGTAATGAATTCCAATTTGTTTAAATAGTTTTGGGTACATGCTAATGGTTGTGAAACCTGGCAGGGTATTGATTTCGTTAATATAGATTTGGTTTGTTCCACGTTCTACAAAGAAATCTACTCTAGATAATCCTTTTCCATCGATGGCTTTAAACGCTTTTATGGCGAAGTCTCGGATTTGGTTTGAAATTTCTTTATCGATGTCTGCTGGAATAATGGTTTTGGATTCTTGGTTATTGTATTTTCCATCAAATGTGTAGAATTCTTCTGCTGAAAGTATTTCTCCTACTGGCGAGGAGATAATTTCACTATTTCCAAGTACAGCACATTCGATTTCTCTTCCCAAAATTCCTTGTTCGATTAAAATTTTGGTATCGTATTTACTTGCATTTATGATGGCTTCTTCTAATTCTTGTTCCTTGTTTGCTTTTTTTACACCTACACTTGAACCAGAGTTGGAAGGTTTTACAAACATGGGATAGGAAAGTTCTTTGCTAATTTTTTGTGTTAGTGGTTTTAGTTCCATTTTTTCTTCGGTAAAGTCTTTTTCTACATAGGTGTATTCATTGTTGTTTGCCTTTACATAGGCGTACTTGGTTTGTGGTATTCCTGCTTTTTCAAATATAATTTTGGTATATACCTTATCCATTCCTACACTAGAGGCTAAAATTCCACATCCTACATAAGGAAGATTTAGCATTTTAAATAGACCTTGTATGCTTCCGTCTTCTCCGCCTAAGCCATGTAAAACAGGAAAAGCAACCTCTACTTGTTTTAGATATTCTACAATATTGTGGATTGGTTGTAATTCTTGTAATTTGGTTCCGATTGGCACGACTTTTATCTCATTTATTAGTTTTGCGTAGGAATACCATGCTCCATCTTTATCAATAAAGATAGGATAAATTTCGTATTTCTCTTTGTCTAGATTTTGAATAATAGAAGTTCCCGATACAACAGATACATCATGTTCTGTTGAAATTCCTCCAAAGATTACTGCTAGTTTGGTTTTTGACATCATTCTTCCTCCTTGTTTCGTTTTTTACCTATTTTACCCTTGCGGGTCGATGTGGACATCGACCCCTACATTTTCATTTGTTTTACGATTTTTTCAAAATTCATGGAATGGGATGCTTTTACTAGAATGGCATCTCCTACTTCCCCAGTTTCTTGTATTTTTTGAATTGCCTCTTCTACGGCCCCAAATTCATATATTTGGCTCATTCCTTCTTGTTTTGCTTGTTTTGCAATATAGGTTGCTTCTTTTCCTACGGTAATTAGCATATCTATGTTATTTTTTACAACTTCGCTTCCTACTTTTTCATGCATCTGTTTCGAATAGTCTCCTAATTCTAGCATATCGCCCAAAATTGCGATTTTTCTTTTTGATTGTATTCGTGCAAGTGCTTCTAAGCTTGCTTTCATGGAATCGAAATTCGCATTATAACAATCATTAATGATTTTAACGCCTTTACTGTTTTCGATTATTTCCATTCGGTTTTTGGAAAGCTCAAAGTTTTGAATTCCTTGTATTATTTTTTCTTGTGGTATGTTTAAAACCGTTCCTACACAAATGGCACATAAGCTATTATATACGAAATGAATTCCGCTAACTGGTACGTAAGCACGAATGGTTTGATTATAAATATTCGTTTCAAAGTAACTTCCATATTCTTGTAACTCTATGTTTTTTGCCATGATTTTGCTATTGTTTTCAATTCCAAAATCGATGACTTGGTAGGTCTTGTTTTCTTCCTCCCATTTATGTAATAAATCGTTGTCATTATTGATGATTACAGTACCTTCTTTGGTAAGTCCTTCTAGTATTTCTAATTTTGCTTTTAATATATTTTCTCTTGAACCAAGGTTACCAATATGAGCAGTTCCTACATTAGTAATAACACAAATGGTTGGTTTTGTAATATTGGTTAGGGTTCGCAGTTCTCCGAAATTGTTCATTCCCATTTCCACGACTAATGCGGTATGGTCTTTTAAGCCTAGTATAGTAAGGGGGACTCCTATGTGATTATTATAATTTCCTTGTGTTTTTTGTACTTGAAAGGAGGTACCTACTACACTTGCAATCATGTCTTTAGTACTTGTTTTTCCTACACTTCCTGTTATAGCAATAACGGGAATGTTATACAAACTACGTTTGTAAGTTGCTAATTGTTGTAAGGCTTGTATAGTATTGTTTACGGTTACAATGGTAACATTGGAATATCTTTTTGAAATGTCAGAAGAAATTGGAATTTCTTCTAACAGGCATACTTTTGCACCTTTTTTAATGGCATCTTCGTAAAAAAGACTACCATTAAAATTTTCTCCTTTCATTCCAACATACACATCTCCTTTTTGTAGTTTTCGTGTGTCTTTGGAAAAATGCTCTAATGTTTCTTCCTCATTTCCACAAATTAGTTTTCCCTTGCAAATTTGTAGAATGTCTTTTACGGTTAATTCTTTCATTTTCTTTCCTCTTTTATCTTTTATTAGAACCCCCAGTCGCCTATCGGCGACAGCCCCCTTAAGTAAATGGACCTTTTTTCGGGTATGTTTTCGTCGTCATTTATTCTTATAGTATGAGCTTCGACTTGTTTTATGCCATTTTTTATTGTTTTCTTTTTTCTTTGATTAATTCATTGATTAATTCGATGGTGTGTGGATGAATGAGACTATCTTTTTGTAGACTATAATTTGTCATGTATTTTGCAATATATAATACGCCTTCGTCTAGGTTGTGGTTACTAATTTTTACTGCCTCTTCTAGGTTTATTTTGGTTCTGGTTTCGTCGGTTTTATCGGCTACATAGATGATTTTGTCCATGGTGTTCATATGGATACTACCGGTAGTGTGATACATGATTGTTTCTGCCATATCTTTGGTAAAACCAAATTTGCTAATAGCTATATGGGCTCCTAATTTGGAATGCCATAGACCTGTTTCCTGTTTTTCAATTTCATCGAAGATAATATGATTTTCTTTTGCATAGGCAAGCGCCTCTTCTTTCGGCATCTCTTTTGCAATATCATGGGCAATACCAATTTTTCTTGCTATCTCCCCATCTTCTCCATAAATACATGCAAGTTCATAGGCTCGTTTGGCTACTCCTACACTATGTAAATAACGCTTAGGAGATAATGCGTTTTTGACAATTTCCTCGATTTCTTCGTATTTCATTTTCTTCTTACCTCTTTGTTTTTCCTGTTTTTAATAGTATATACTTATTTTTTACATTCGTAAAGAAAAAGGAGTAAAAATTTAATTTTTACTCCTTTTCCCATATTTACTTCCCTATTTTTGTACGCTTCTGTTTGCGATTTCAATTGCTTTGGATACGATGTTACCACAGTCTTTTGCTGAAACGTTTCCCCAACTTCCACCGTCTTTTTTAACGGTATCATATACACCTAACTCTTTAGCAATTTCTTCACGTAATTCATTTGAAATTAGTTTTGAATTTCTAGACATAATGCATACCTCCTATTTATGAAAAATACTTGTGAAATGCTTTTTTATAAAATAATCAAAATAAGATTTCTGTTTTTTCATTTCTTGTATTTTCATACACTTAGTATGCTCTATTTTTGTATCTTTATTGCAAGTAGTTTTTTGCAATATTGTCATTTTTTGTTGATTTTTTTACATGGTTAAGGTTCCATTTGGAGTATTTTGGATGACTAAGATGTCTTCTTCTCTTCCGTTGTCTGCATTAATATAGACTAAAAATTCTGTGTCTTCTACTTTTCCTTTAAATTCCCAACATAAGATTTCGGTTTGGTATTCGGTTGGAATGACGGCTAAGCCTTCGCTTTCGATTTGTAGATTTTTGTTTAAAGTGGCTTTTGCTTGTTCTTTGGAAATTTTTACTTTTGGTAGGTTTCTTTCTTCATGAGAGTTTAAATATCCTGTGGTTTCGATTCCTAGGATTTCTCCGTTGTCTAGGGCAATTTTTAGTTTGATTAGGTCTGGATAGATGGTTACTTCGTTTTGATGGTAGGCATAGTTTATGGTGATGGTTCCTTCTTGTTTTAGATAATAGGTTTCTTGCATGTTTGGAAATCCTTTTTGGCTTAAGAAATTTTTCCCGATTTCGTTTACTTGTTCAAAACTTAAACTTTCTACTTCTACGTTTCGGTTAAAGTTGGAAAATACGATGTGTCCTCCTTTTTGAGAAATGGAGATGTTGGCATTGTTGTTTTTGTCCATGTCTTTTAATTTTACATAGAAATCGTAAGAGGGTATGTTTCCGTTTTCGGAAAATCCATTTAAGGTAATTTCGGAAATTCTATCTTCTCCAAAAAAGTCTTTTGCAATTTGCATGGCTTGGTTTTCTTCTATGTTGTTTCCGGTTAATCCTTTTCGTTCAGGGTTTGTCATATGCTCAGAAAAGGCACCATCGTAGATTAACCCTGCATATTCATGGAAATTTTCTTCAATTCCAGAGAAGCTGTCTTTTGAAATGTTGCTTACTTGTTGGGCAAAAGCAATATTTCCTTTTTTGGTAAGTTCTCCCCAACTAATTCGCCCTTCGTTCATGTCTGCGGATAGTTGGACTAATGTGTTGTTTAATTCTACACTATAAGTATGCAAGTTTTTTAGGTTATTTAAGTCTTCCTGTGTTAGAGGTTCGTGATAGATGTTTTTTCTAGATAAGGAATAACTATAATCGCTTACTTGGTTTAAAAATCTGGAGGTGTTTTCTAGTTCTTGTGAGGCAATGGGTAGCCTTGCTAAATAGCTTTGGGCTAGATTGGATTCTCTCCATAAGTTGGTTAGGGTTTCTGCCCCGTGTTCTGGGGTGGTCGAAATAAGGGATTTGGCAAGATAGGTTTCAACATTTTGTACATAATCCACTAATTCGAAAAATGCCATGTTATAAGAGTTTTCAGAGGCTTGCCTAAAGTCTTGTTCTCTTTTATAGGTAAATAGTCCGAATTCCTATAATAATGGCTCCTAATACAACAATAACGCTTAACATGTGACGGTCTTGTAATCGATTTTTCCAATCCATCACTTTTTCTTTTACATTCATATTTCTCTCTCCTTCTTATTTACAGAATCGGTGTTTTCCGATGGTTTTTACGAGTGGTCTTGACCAAATCCATTTATTCGTGGCGGTGTTTGGGTTAAAGTAATAAATACATCCATTGGTTGGGTCCCAACCATTCATGGCATCTCTTGCGGCTTTTAATACAGTAGAGCCTTCTTTGATGGGTACGTTAATTTGCCCGGTCAGCAACTGCGGTAAAGGCTCCTTTTTCATAAATGACTCCTGCTATGGTATTGGGAAATTGTGAGCTTTTCACTCGGTTTAAAATAACGGCTCCGAACAGCCACTTGTCCTTCATAAGGTTCTCCTCTTGCTTCTCCATTAATGGCTCTTGCCATTAATTGTAAGTCAGATTGGCTTCCGCTTGCTGCATAGACTTGGCTGTTGTTTGGTTCAAAATAGATGGCAAATAGAAAACTTAGGACACTTAAGATTAGTAAACTAATTAATAAGATTGATTTTGCTTTTGGTTTCATGTTACCTCCTTCAAATTCGTTTTTGTTTTGGCTCATGGTCATTATTTATCATTGCCAAAGGCCATAATTTAATCATTTATTTTTATTTTGCTATTTTTTTCAAATTTTATTCTTAAATTTTTTGAAATTATTTTGATTTTGTTTGTTTTTGTGTTAGAATGTAATGGTAAATAAGGGTTACACAATATGCAACCCCTACTGGTAATTTTTATGATATGATACATTTTTTATACGAGGTGGATTATGAAAAAGGTTTTAATTTTTTATGCGGCGTATGGTGGTGGGCATTTGTCTGCTGCTCGTTCGGTAAAAGAATATATCGAAAGTCATTATTCGGATGTGGAAATTCGATTGGTGGATTGCGTGAAATATGTGAATAAAACGCTTGATAAGGTAACAACAACTGCTTATAATGAACTAGCCAAAAAGGCACCTTGGGCTTGGGGAAAGATTTATTCGAATTCGCAAAAAGGAGTTTTTGCAAAGGTAAGTAATGATTCGAATAAGCTTATGTCCATTAAATTAAATAAATTGTTACAGGAATTTTCTCCTGACCTTGTGATTTCAACTCATCCTTTTGGCTCTCAAATGTGTACCATTTTAAAGAAAAAAGAAAAAATTCATGCTAAAATTGCTACCATTATGACCGATTATGCTCCTCATGACCAATGGCTGGTAAATTCGGATTTGATCGATTATTTCTTTGTGGCCCATGAAGGAATGAAACAAAGTTTAATGGAAAAAGGAATTGAGGAAAAAAAGATATTTGCCACTGGAATTCCCTTATCGAATCGATTTTTACAACATTATAATAAAACAGAAATTTTAGAAGAATTTGGGTTAGTAGAGAATAAGAAAACGGTTTTGTTTTTTGCAGGTGGAGAATTTGGGCTTGGTAAATCGCGAACATATGATATGTTACGCACTTTTGCACAAAATTTTAATAATATTCAAGTGGTGGCGATTTCTGGTAGAAATCCAAAAATGAAACGTAGTTTTGAATATTTAGTAGAACAAGAAAAGAAACAAGATTGTATTAAAATATTAGATTATACCACAAAAGTGCCGGAACTAATGAGTATTTCGGATTTGGTGGTTACCAAACCCGGAGGACTTACCACTTCCGAAAGCTTAGCGTCACGGTCTTCCGATTATTGTAATAAACCCTATTCCTGGTCAAGAAGAAGAAAATGCTGCTTTTTTAGAGCAAAGGCAGGTTGCTATTTGGATTAAAAAACACGATGATGCAAAAGCAATTTTAGAAGAACTTTTTTCTTCCCCAGAAAAAATGCAAAAGATGAAAGTAAATGCAAGACTTCTTGCAAAAAAGAATTCTTGTAGGGATATTTGTGAGATTTTATTAAAAGAGTAAACGAAACCGGAAATGCCCGCAAAGGCATTCCCGGTTTCGTTTTCAATCATTCAGAAACGCGAACTAATACCGCATTTCCTTTGGAATTTTTCTGAAGCTGGTAATGTGCGTATCCACCCATCAAATTGTTACATCTGTCTGCTTTATGAAAGTCAAGAACAAGAGAATAAATTCCCTCTAACTGTGTTTCTTGTAACTTCCAAAAATCAATGACATTCCGCTCCAATTTGATTTTTTGCCCCATACCGATTAACGTTTTTTCTAACGGCGTTTTCCGTTTTGTCCGATTTCGTCTATCTAAGTCCTCCGCCTTATAAACGATGTCAGATAATCTGGGTGCTATCATGTCTCTTATTCCTCCTTATGATTTTGATAGCACTATTATATATGAAATTTACATAAAAATCAATTCTTTTTTATAAAATTCTCTATATTTTTGCTAAGTCTTATATTTATGTATTATTGACCCTAAAGAAGAGGAAGAAATGCCTTATTGCACTTCTTCCCCTTCTTTTACCTTCCTTAAGTCTAAAACTCCTTGGGCATTTTTTTCAACAACGTATTTTCTTTCATTTTCACGTCTTTTTTGTCCTTTGCCCATTTCATGATATTGAAGCTCTAGTATATCACGACCTGTTTCAATATCCTTTTTGAATTTATATGCATGAATTGCATAACCTTGTAAAACAATTACGGTTCCTTCTTGTACCTCCATTCTAATGGTTGTTACTTCTTTGTATTTTCCTCGAATTTTCCGAGAATTCTGTTTGGGTTGCTTTACTTTTTTTGGCATTTCATGCCCTCCTTACTTATTTTATACCTTCTATTATACATAATGTCGCTTCAAAAATCAAGAAAAGATATCTATTTTTTTGAAACGGACGTGCAATGCACGCCCCCACGGTTTCATATGATGATATGAGGTGAGGTTGTTGCAAGATATGTTAGACAATTTTTCTAGTTGTGAATGGATTTTGCTAGCTAGTGCACTTTCGATTACGCTTAGTCAAGGTCTAAATTCAGATGAGATTGGTACATTAGCTAGTTTTTTCTCAGCTTTGGGAGATAATCTAGGCATTCTTGCAAATGGGAAAAATAATTTTACATAAATCCCTTGACACCTTTTACTATTTATGCTATTATTGTAACGTTGCTAATAATTTAGAATATTTGTAAGCGCTTTTTATGGCTTACGAAGAAAGGAGTAGTATGCCAAAAATACTACTACGGAGTATTCATGTAATGCTCCAAAGAGGACCTCGTGGTCCAGATGGTTTATACTTAGTAACTGTTGACTGGATTTTGAAAGGAGTTTCTTATGAAATGTAATAAAGGACATCCTACATCATCTTCGACGATGAAAAGTATGACCAATTCCGTATCTGCTACTGACGGGTGCCGGCCTTGCAACGCAGTGCAGATGAAACATTTTCTGGCATAGCCCGGGGCGTTCCCGTATAAGTCTATGAGCAAGAAAAATTAGTAGCACACGTTAAGCTACAAGGAGACCCTTTGGGGTCTCCTTACTTTTTTATTGTTTCCTTTTTTCTTTCTAAAATCATCTTATAGTTCTCTTCTTCCTTCTAGTGCCTTGGTTAGAGTGATTTCGTCTGTGTATTCTAGGTCTCCTCCTACTGGAATTCCGTGGGCAATTCTGGTTACGGTAATTCCTAGTGGTTTTACGAGTTTTGAGATGTACATGGCAGTGGCTTCTCCTTCTACTCTTGGGTTGGTAGCTAGAATTAGTTCTTTTACGGTTTCTGGGTTTAGTCTTGCTAGTAGTTCTTTTAGTTTGATGTCGTCTGGGCCTACTCCGTTCATTGGTGATATGGAGCCATGTAATACATGGTATACTCCTTTAAATTCGTGTGTTTTTTCCATGGCGATGATGTCTTTTACGTCTTCTACGACACAGATGATGCTTTCATCTCTTTTTTGGTTGGCACAAATGGGACATGGGTCAGTGTCGGATATGTTGTAGCATTTGGAGCAGTATTTTAGGTTTTGTTTGGCAGTGATGATGGAGTTTATGAATTCTTGTACTTCGGCTTCGGTTAAATCTAGCATGTGGAAGGCTAGTCTTACTGCTGTTTTATGCCCAATGCTTGGTAATTTTTCAAAACTTTCTACTAATTTTTCGATGGAGGGTGAATAGATTGACATGGTTTTCTCCTTTTTTCGTTTAAATCGGACGACCAATGGTCGCCCCTATATTTTTTGTTTCATTTTGACGGGTCGGTGTGGACATCGCCCCCTACGGTTACATTAATCCAGGAATATTGTATTTTCCCATGGAAGCTGCTTGGGCAGCGTCTACTTTTCTTAGTGCTTCGTTAACACAGGTTAGGATTAGGTCTTGTAGCATTTCGACATCGTCTGGGTCGACTACGTCTTTTTGGATGTTGATTTCTTTTAGTTGTTTGTCTCCGCTTACTTTTACTTGGATGGCACCTCCTCCAGCTGTTGCATCAAATTCCTTGGCACTTAGTTCTTCTTGTGATTTTTCTAAATCTGCTTGCATTTTTTTTGCTTCTTTCATAAGGTTGTTTAGGTTCATTCCTCCGAATCCTCCTCCCATTCCTGGGAATCCTCCTCTTTTTGACATGTTATTTTCCTCCTTTTTTTTAGTTATAATTTATGTTTTTCTATTTTTTTAAGCCCCCCCAGTCAGCTTCGCTGATAGCTCCCTTAAGTAAAGGGGCCTTTTTATTCCTCAATGATGTTGACAGGGATGTCTAGGGATTTTATTTTTTCTTCTAGGCTATCTTCTTTTTTGGGTACATATTCCACTGCATCAATATATTTTATTCGCATTTCTTTTCCACATTCCATGGAAACAAGTCTTACGATTTCTTGCATGTTTTCTGGTCTTTGTAGTAGGTCTTTTCCAAATTTGGTTATTCCATTTGGGAAAATGACTTCCAAGGTTAGGTCGTCTTTTTGTTTTGCTTTGGTGTTTACTAGGTTTGAATATAGTATCATTTTTCCGGAATTTTTTAGGGTATCTATTACTTTTGGCCAGTATTCTTCTGAAGTTAGATTTGCCATATTGGCTTTTGGTACTGGCTTTTTTATTTGTTCTTTTGGCTGTGCCTGTTGTGCTAGGGAGTTCGTTTGTGAATTTGAGGTTACGGTAATATTTCCACTTTTTATGGTGTTTTCTAGTTCTTGTACTCTGTTTTTTAGCTCTTCTATTCCGTCATAATTCACATTTGTGGATAATTTGATAATCCCTGTTTGTAGCATGATTTCCTTTTGGGTTGACCATTTTATATTGTTTTCGATTTCCGATAGTCCATAAATAAGTTCTACTAATTTTTCTTTTGAAACGGCTTGAGATTGTCTTTTTATTTGTTCGATTTCTTCATTGTTATATAATTTTAAGTTTTGGCTGGTTTTATAGACTAATAGGTCTTTTACATATTTCATCATTTCCCATAATAGATTGGTTAAATCTTTTCCTTCCGATAATACTTGTTCTAGTGTGTTTAGTGCCTCTTCCGGATTTTGTTTGATGATGGCTTCTACTATTTTTGCTACCAATTCGGTTTGTGGAATTCCTACTAGATTTTTTACTAACGTGGCATCAATGGTTCCTTCTTGTTCTTGGCTACAACGTTCTAGAATACTTAGTGCATCTCTTGCAGCTCCTTCGGCTAGTATGGAAATAACTTGTAAGGCTTCTTTGGTAATATCAATACCACTTTGCTTACAAACAATTTCTAGTCTTTTTTGAATATTTTCTTCCGAAATACGTTTAAAATCGAAACGTTGACATCTTGAAAGAATAGTGGCTGGTAGTTTTTGTGGTTCTGTGGTTGCTAAGATGAATTTGACATGGGCTGGTGGTTCTTCTAGTGTTTTTAGTAAGGCATTAAAGGCTCCTGTGGATAGCATGTGAACCTCATCGATAATATAAATACGGTTTTTGGCAAGGGTTGGTAAGAAGTTTACTTCATCACGAATGGCACGAATATCTTCTACACTATTGTTGGAGGCTGCATCCATTTCTACCACATCGGTTAGGCTTCCTTCTAACATGGCTTTGCAAATTTCACATTCATTGCAAGGCTCTCCGTCTTTTGGGTTTAAACAGTTGATGGCTCTTGCAAAGATTTTAGCTGCCGAAGTTTTTCCGGTTCCTCTTCCCCCATTAAATAAATAAGCATGACCAATTCGTCCTGATATGATTTGGTTTTTTAGGGTTTTGGTGATGTGGTCTTGTCCTACCATTTCGGAAAAGACAGTGGGTCTATATTTTCGGTATAGTGCCGTATATTCCATTTTGTTTCACCTCTTTTAAAAAATTCTTATACCTCTATGGAAAACAACTTCCACATAATCCACTACTGATTGCTGCTTCGTTTCCGACCTGACAAGGTTCATAGCTTTTTATCAGAGTTGTTCTCCATACAAGTATAAGAG
>CAOJHH010000031.1 GCA_948436025.1 uncultured Clostridium sp.
AATTCTACAATTTCTTGTAATTCTTCTTTCTCTTCGTCAACACCTGCTACATCTTCAAAAGTAATACGGTTTTGTTCACTTTGTCCCATTAATCTTGCTTTACTTTTTCCAAAGGACATGGTTTTGTTTCCACCTTGGTTTGGGTTCATAACAAATAACCAGAAAATTAAGAAGATAATTAGTAATCCAAATGGAGTAAGTAAGCTAAGTATGGTAATAAAGATAGATTGACTTTGTTCGGTTAGTTTTACATTTCCTTCTTTTAAAGTGTTTTCTGCATATGCCATAAAACTATCGATACTTGGTATGTTGACTTCTTTTTTGCTAGCTTCTCCTTTTAGAGTAACATATGCTTTTTTGTTATCTGCTGACAATTCTATTTCCGAAATTTCAGCACTTTCCATTTTAGAAATTAAATCTGAATAGGTCATTTTGGTATCTTGATTATCTAAAATAGAAGTTAGTAATACAATAAAAATGACTCCTATAATTAGCCACATGGCTAATGTTTTTAATCCGTTTTTCAAGTTGATTCCTCCCTTAACTGTAAGTATGTGTCTTTTATCATACTTTTATTTATTATCTTTCATATTCGTTTGCACTATACCATATTTTATTTTTAATTGCAATACTTTAAATGTGTCTTTTTTGTGTCGAATGTAGTCATATCAAG
The DNA here is from genome assembly GCA_948436025.1 of uncultured Clostridium sp. Taxonomy (GTDB): domain Bacteria; phylum Bacillota; class Clostridia; order TANB77; family CAG-508; genus RGIG8482. The sequence goes on from CAOJHH010000031.1 coordinate 674, forward strand.
GTTTTCCTTACGGAACTATTGGTTCTTTATGAAAAATATTTTTTGATTTTTTACTAAAATCTTCACTTTTTTGTTCGGAATTAGGAACTTGTTTCCAATATTTCGCTTACATAGTAAGCAAATGTCCTCTATATGCTTTTTTTCGATTCCTGCACTAGAACCAAATAATTGTCTTACGGAATAAAGCACCATACGGTTTTTTATGACTTCGTCTAATCGATTAAAATTTTTTAAATCTAGTATAATTTCTTTTAGAGATTGTTCTAAAACAATCTCCTTGTATGCTTTTTCTACTTCTTTATCAATATATTCATCTTCTTTCCTGATAATACTTGCCATTCTTGCCATTGCTTCTATTATGTTTGGATTATATTCTTCTTTTAAGTATGGAATTAGTTGGTTTCGTATTTTATTTCTGGTATAAGAATTATCAAAATTGCTTTGGTCAATCTTTGGTTGTAAGTCATTATCCTTACAATAATCTTCAATTTCTTCTCTTGCCACTTCAATAAGTGGACGAATGTATCTTTTTTCTCGAATGGGTTCTATCCCTTTTAGCCCGAGAAAGCCCAGATCCCCTAAGAATATTCATAATGGTCGTTTCTACTAAATCGTTTTTGGTATGGGCGGTTGCAATTTTATTGGCATGTTCTTTTTTTGCAATTTCCTCAAAAAAAGCGTATCGAACGTATCTACCCATTTCCTCTGTTCCTATTTTTTCTTTTTTGGCTCTTTCCAATACCTTTTCTTTTTTTACATAGCAAGGAATTTGTTTATTTTTACACAAGTCTTTTACATATTCCTCTTCCTCGAAAGCTTCTTTACGAATACCATGGTTTATATGACATACCACAAATGTAAATTCGATTTCCTGTTGCAATTCTAAAAAAAGATGAAATAAACAAGTAGAGTCAGGTCCCCCTGACACTCCTAATACAATATGATCGTTTTTTTCTATCAAATGATATTTACAAATGGTCTGTAATACTTTTTCTTCTAACATATCTCTTTCCTTATATATTTTCATATCCTTTTTCTATAATCTTTTGAAATTCTTCACTAATTGAATTCCAATCAATTAAATCTACTCGATATTTTAAATTTGATTCTTCTAATTCTTCTTTTATTTTCCCATATGTTTGTATGTCGATTTTTTTATTTCCTACAATAGCAATATCAACATCTGAGTATGGTTTATTGGTATGTTTATAACGTGAACCAAATATTCGAATTTCTTCTTGTGGAAAATATTTTCTTAAAATCTTCTTTATGATTGTTAATTGTTCTTTTTCAATTGCTATCATTTTCTTCTAACCTTTCCATTAGTTTTTTAGCATATGGCAAAAATTCGATTGCAATTTCCAAAACTTCCTGCGTTTTTATTCCATCATAATCATGTGATGTCATGTTTCTTGCCTCATGAAAGACAAACCATTTTTCAATATCGTCAATTAATTTATTTTGTGCTGCTATACGGAAAAGCTCTTTCCTAGACACACCATCTACTTCCGTTCTTCCTATGTTTTCTTCTAATTTCTTTTTCATTAACTTCCAAGAAATTTCATAACATACTTCAAAGTTTTGAATAATTCCAGATTGAATAATCTCCATTTCATCTACTTCGGTATCTTGTTCCTTTTTGGTATAATAAATGTTAATTCCGTTTTCGAGTGCTACGATTGCTTTTTGTAGGCTAATATAATTTAATCCCATAAAATTGATTCCTTTCCTTCTTTACTTTAAAAGTAGTTAAAATAGAAATGAAAAAATATTTCTTCTTTTAATCTCTGTATTTTTCGATATTGGTAAATTTGGTGTAATTGCCAAGCCATAATAATTCTACGGTTCCTGTTGAGCCTGAACGGTGTTTTGCAATAATGACTTCTGCTACGTTTTTCTTTTCGCTTTCTTCGTTATAATAGTCGTCACGATATAGGAACATAACAATATCGGCATCTTGTTCGATGGCTCCCGATTCACGAAGGTCGGATAGCATTGGTCTATGGTCTGGACGTTGTTCTGGTGCTCTTGATAGTTGGGATAAGGCGATGACTGGTACATTAATTTCTTTGGCTAGTATTTTTAAAGAACGGCTAATTTCAGAAATCTCTTGTTCACGGCTTCCGCCTCTTTTACTACTTCCTTGTACTAATTGTAAGTAATCAATTACCACTAATCCAATGTTTTTTTCTAGTTTTAGTTTTCGGCATTTCGCACGTATTTCCATAACTGAAATTCCGGGGGTATCATCAATGTAAATACCTGATTCAGAAAGTGGCCCTAGTGCTCCTGCTAATTTCATCCAATCTTCATCATCAATTTTTCCAGTTCTTACTTTATTACTATCTACCATGGCTTCACTACATAGAATTCTGTTTACCATTTGTTCTTTGGACATTTCCAAACTAAAAATAGCAACTGGTGCTCCTCCTCTAACTGCTGCATTTGCTGCAATATTAAGAGCAAAAGCGGATTTTCCCATAGCTGGTCTTGCAGCAATTAAGATTAAGTCAGATTCATGAAGTCCTGCCGTTTTATAGTCTAGGTCTGCAAATCCGGTAGGAATACCAGTAATGTGTTCTTTTTGGTTATATAATTTTTCTAAGCCAGCAAACGTATCCACTAAAATGTCTTTTATAGAAGCATATCCTTTTTGGTTCTTTTTTTGCATCACATCAAAAATTTTCTTTTCGGCTTGGTCCATGATGTTTTCGACTTCTTCGGTTGGGTCATAGCCAAGAGCAATAATTTGGTTTGCGGTTTGAATAAGGCTCCTTAGCATGGATTTTTCTTCTACAATTTTTATATATTTGTCAATATTTGCTGTGGTTGGTGCCATGTCTGGAAGACTTGCTAAATATTCAAGTCCACCAATCATATCGAATTTTCCAAGAGAGGTTAGTTCTGCTTTTAGGGTAATAATGTCTACTGGTTCTGCTCGGTTATATAAATTTAAAATAGCACCATAAATGGCTTTATTGTCCTCACGGTAAAAGTCTTCTTCTTTTAATACTTCAATAACCGAAGTAACCGCTTCTTTATCGGTTAGCATGCTTCCGAGTACTGCTTGTTCTGCTTCTATATCACTTGGTGGTACTTTTCCTAATTCCATAGCTCTTGCTCCTTTTGGGTGGTTTGTTGTTTGTTGGTAATTTCGGCTTACCAGACGGGCACTACTCGCCCCTACATGGCTACAACATTTATTTTCAATTTTGCCATTACGGTATCGTATAATTTAATTTCAATATGAAATGTACCGATTACTTTGATTGGCTCGTTTAATAGAATTTTTTTCTTATCCACTTTAATTCCATATTGCTTTTCTAAATTTTCCGCAATTTCTTTTGAGGTAATACTTCCAAATACTTTTCCATTTTCTCCTGCTTTTACTGGAAGTTTTAGTGTAATTTTTTCTATTTTCTTTGCCGTTTGTTTTGCTGCTTCTTTTTCTAATTCTTTCCTGTGCTCTTCGGAGGATTTTTTCGATTGCAAATTCGTTAAGTTCCCCTTATCTGCTGGAACCGCCAAATTCTTTGGAAACAAATAGTTTCTAGCATACCCATCGTTTGCATTAATAATTTGGTCTTTTTTTCCAACCCCTTTAATATCTTCTTTTAAAATTACTTTCATACGCTTTCCTCCTAATTTCCTAATTCCTCAAAATACTCATCAATTTTCGCCATTAGTTCTTGTTTTACTTCTTGTTTGGTTTTGCCTTCTACTTGAGCTCCAGCAAGAGTGATGTGTCCTCCTCCGCCTAGTTTTTCTAAGATAACTTGTACGTTAATATCTCCTATGGAGCGTCCACTAATGCATACTTTGTTTCCAATGGTGCCAATAACAAAGGATGCAGTTACATCACTAATGGTTAAGAGTTCATCTGCGGCTTTGGCACAAATTAGGCTAGCATCTTTTGTTTCTTCTTCGTAGGTAGATATAGCAATGGTGTCGTGTATAATTTCTGCTTCTTTTACGATGTTGGAAATGGTTTTATAACTTGCTAAATCGCTTTGGAACCATTTTTTTACTCTTATAATATCCACTCCACATTTTCGTAAGTAAGCAGCTGCTTCAAATGTTCTAACACCAGTTTTGAAGGTAAAGTTTTTGGTATCTACCATAATTCCTGCATATAGCCCTTCGGTTTCCACTGTTTTTAAGGTTACTGGTACTTCTACATATTGTAGTAATTCGGTTACAAGTTCTGCGGCTGATGATGCATATACTTCGTGGAACATTAAAGTAGCATTATCAATATAATCGGTACTTCTTCTATGGTGGTCGATGACCACAATTCGGTTCGTTCTTTCTAATAATTCTGGCACTTCCACATAGCTTCTTTTATGAGTATCAACAACGATTAACAAGGTTTCATTGGTGATTTTAGCAAGTGCTTCTTGTTTATCAATAAAAATGTCTTCGTCTTCTTCTTTTCTTACCGAATCAATAAATGCATTTAAGCTTAAACTCATATTTTCGCTTACGATATTGGCTTCTTTTCCAAGGCTTTTTGCAATTCGATATACCCCTAAGCTAGACCCCATAGAGTCAATATCGCCATTGGTATGTCCCATAATCATAATATGGTTTGCTTCTAGCATTAATTCTTCTAAGGCATGGGCAACGGTTCTTGCCTTTACTTTAGTTCTTTTTTCTAGTTCTTGTACTCTTCCTCCGAAGAATAAGTATTTTTCGTTTTCACGAATAACGGCTTGGTCTCCTCCTCGTCCTAGAACAATATCCATTCCAGATAAAGCAGATTTGTATTTTTCGTATTCGGTTGCTCCGTCATTCGAAATCGAAATACTTAGCGTAATTTGTAGTCCACCTTCTAGTTTGATTTCTTTAATGGTATCTAAAATTTGAAATTTATTTTCTTTTATTTTTTCTAGGTATCGTTGTTCAAAAATATACACAAAGGTATCACGGTCTGATTTGATAATCACACCTTTGGTTTCAATTGCCCAGTCATACATTGCTTTTTCAATTTTAGCAGCAACTTGTGGTTTGTCTTCTGTTGCGATTCTTTGCATCATTTCCTCGTAATTATCAATTCGAATAATTCCTATACAAATTTGGGCATCATGATATTTTTTCACTGCTTTCACATATTCGGTATGGTCAATAAAGTATAGTAGTACCATATATTCGGTTTGATTTTTTCGTTCATTGTTTTTGGATTTTACATATTCTCCAATAATTTTGTAATTTCTTTCTCCTATTTGTTGTTCTTTTTGTATGGTTCTATCCTTGGTACGATTGCTATCTTTGTCTCTTATTTTTTCTTCAATTTCAACCTTCATTTCCTGCATTAAGTAATTTAGGGTTTCTTCTATATTTACATTTTCAAATTCGCTTACAAATTTAGAACTTTTATAGATAATATTTCCATCGGTTTCGACAATAATTAATGGAAATGGAGAATTAATTAATGTATTTTTCGCAGCCGAATCTACCTCTATGGTTAATTCTTGTATGTGCTCTGAAATTTCGGCCTTTCTTTTATTACTTGTCCAAAATGCGTAAAAACAAATTAGTGCATAAACCAACACTGCTGGTATAATGAGTTCAATTTGATAAAAGCATAAAATGACAAGTAATATGGCAATAATAATTAAGTATATTTTGGTTCTTGAATTAATAATTTCAAAAGCCCTTTTATTTGAATTTTGCATACATCCTCCTTTATTTAACACTTCTATTGTACGCCCTTTGGGCAGTTTTGTCAAGGAAATCGTGATGGTTTCCTTATATGTCCTTTATAACTTTTCTTGTATTTTCGTATTGGTTCTATTGTAAATCCTTTTGGTTTATGATATTATTTTAAAAGTTAATAAAGAGATACAAATTTGGAGGAATGGCTTTGGAAAAGTTAGTGATTACTGGTGGTACTCCTTTAACAGGGGAAGTTATGATTAATGGTGCAAAAAATGCGGCGGTTGCAATTTTGCCTGCTGCACTACTGATTAATGGAGTAACCACAATTGAAAATTTACCTCATATTAGTGATGTGATATTACTATGTGAGATTATAGAAGAGCTTGGTGCTAAGATTACTTGGACTGGGAAAAATACGATTACAATTGATGCTAGAAATATTTCTTGTACACGTGCACCCATAGAACTTACTCGTAAGTTTCGTGCTTCTTATTATTTAATTGGTGCTCTTCTTCGGACGTTGTGGGGATGTGCAAGTAGGAATGCCTGGGCGGTTGTAAGCTTGGGGCAAGACCTATTGACCAACATATTAAAGGCTTTGAGGCTCTTGGTGCGAAAGTGGAAGTTGGACAAGGAAATATTACGGCTACTTGTGATGGTTTAGTGGGAACAAGCATTTATATGGATATTGTATCCGTTGGTGCTACCATTAATGTCATGCTTGCCGCAGTACTTGCTAAAGGTACTACCATTATCGATAACCCTGCTAAAGAACCTCATATTGTTGATGTGGCAAACTTCTTAAATGCAATGGGCGCAGATGTTCGTGGTGCAGGAACCGATGTAATTAAGATTAATGGTGTAGAAAAATTAGAGGGAAATATTACTTATTCGGTTGTCCCAGACCAGATTGAGGCAGGTACGTTTATGTTAGGTGCAGTAGCTTCTCGTGGAGATTTGGTAATTCGAAATTGTACCACAAAGCATTTAGAATGTATTAGCGCAAAACTAATTGAAATTGGTGCTCATGTAGAAGAAATTGATGGAGATACTCTTCATGTATGGTGTGACGAACGACCAAGTAAAGCCAATATCAAAACATTACCATATCCTGGTTTTCCAACCGATTTGCAACCTCAGATGGGAGTTGTGCTTACTACTGCTTTACGGAACTAGTATTATTAACGAAAGTATTTGGGAATCCCGTTTTCAATATACCGATGAATTAAATAAAATGGGAGCCAAAATTACAGCACAAGGAAAAACGGCTATTTTTGAGGGTGTTGATTCTTTGTATGGTGCTCCTGTGTATGCCACCGATTTACGTGCTGGTGCGGCCCTTATTATTGCTGGTGTTTGTGCAAAAGGTATTACAGAAGTGTACAATCTAGAACACATTGACCGTGGTTATGAGAACATTGAAGAGAAATTTCGAAAACTAGGTGCAAAAATTGAGCGTGTAGAAGAATAGAAGCAAAGGATGAGAAATAAAATGTTGAAATTTTCGAGTTTATATAGTGGTAGTACTGGAAATAGTTTGCTTGTTCAAAGTAAACATCGTAATGTTTTAATTGATAGTGGTGTAAGTGCCAAGAAAATTGTAGAAGGTTTGGAACAAGTTGGCGTTTCTGCTAGCGATATTGATGCTATTTTGGTAACTCATGAGCATTCAGACCATGTGCAAAGTTTGGCAACCATTTCTCAAAAATTTGATATTCCGGTATATGCAAACCAAGCTACTTGGGAGGCTATGCCAGAAAAGAAAGATAAAATTGAGGAAAAAAACCAAAGATTTTTTGTTACTTCAGACCATTTTGAGATTGGTGATTTACTGGTAAAACCTTTTGCCATTCCTCATGATGCAGCCGAACCTTGCGGTTTTACTTTTTCTTGTAAGGATGCAAAAATTGGAGTTGCCACCGACATTGGGCATATGACAAATGAAATTATGAATTGTTTAGAAGGATGTCAATTTTTGTTATTGGAATCCAATTATGAACCAGAAGTATTAAAATGTTCTAGGTACCCTTATTTACTAAAAACTAGAATTGCAGGACCAAATGGGCATTTATCAAACCAAATAGCAGGAAAAACCATTGCCAAATTAGTTGGTTCTGGCCTACAAGAAGTTATGCTTGGACATTTGAGTAAAGAAAATAATTTCCCAGAATTGGCTTTAAAATCGGTATGGGAAGAATTGCATTTTGTAGGAATTGATGATACCTCTCTTCCTATTCATGTTGCTAGTAGAACTTCTCCAACAACTATGGCAAAAGTATTTTCTTCCTTTGATATGGCTCATTAAGAAAATGATGAAAAGGAGTTATTATGCTTTCAATTAATGTTGTTTGTATTGGAAAATTAAAAGAACCTTATTTAAAAGAAGCTGTATATGAATATCAGAAACGTTTATCCAAATACTGCCATATTCAAATAATCGAATTAGCAGATGAAAAATTGCCTGTTAAATTGAATACTTCTCTTATCGCGGAAATTAAGCAAAAAGAAGCCTCTCGTATGTTAGAACATATGAAAAAAGATTCTTATATAATTTGTTTGGATTTAAAACGGAAAAGAATATTCCAGTGAGGATTTTTCGAAAAAAATAGAGGATATTGCTTTATGTGAAAATAGCTCGATTACTTTTGTGATTGGTGGCACTTTGGGGCTACATGATAACATTTTAACTAAGGCAAATGAAAAAATTTGCTTTTCCAAAATGACATTTCCTCATCAATTAATTCGTGTATTTTTATTAGAACAATTATTTCGTGCCTTTAAAATTGCAAAAGGCGAAACCTATCATTGGTAATCTGTATTTAAAATTTGAGTTAAACACAATTTCTTCCTCTATATAGAAATTTTAAATTGTATAAACCTTCTTTTATTTGGTAATACTAATAAAAAGGAGGTTTTTTGTATGAGAAATTCGTATTGGTTGGATTCGGTTTGTTTGCCTGAGTTTCCAAATTTAGAGAAAAATTTGAAGGTAGATGTTTGTATTATTGGTGGTGGAATAACTGGTCTTTCTACTGCTTACTATTTAACAAAGAATGGTTATGAAGTTTGTGTATTGGAAAAAGATAGACTTTGTCATCACACGACTCGGAAATACAACTGCGAAAATTACATCACAACATGACTTGTTTTATGATTATTTAATTCATACTTTTGGTATGGAATTTGCTAAGAATTATTTAGAAGCAAATGAAAAGGCGATCCATAATATATATGATATTATTCAAGAAGAACATATTTCTTGTGATTTTGAATGGCAAGATAATTTTGTTTATACGGATTCGGAAGAAGAAGTGATTAAAATTAAAAATGAGCTAAGAAGTGTTCAGTCGCTTGGATTTCCTGCGGAATTTATACAAAACGCTTCTCTTCCTTTTCCTATTTTAGCAGGAATTAAATTTCCAAACCAAGCACAATTTCATCCTTTAAAATATGTACAAGGTTTAATAAACTCCATTACAAATAATAAGGGACAAATTTATGAGAATACCAAGGTTTATGATGTTCATAAAAAGGACAATGGTTATGAAATAGAAACTGCTCATCAACGTGTCAAAGCCAAATATGTAGTACTTGCTTGTCATTATCCTATTATCAATGCACCCGGTTTTTACTTTTTAAAAATGTACCAAGAAACCTCCTATGTGATTGGTTTTACTACTAATTCGGAGCCTTTTTCTGGTATGTATATTAACACCAAATCCCCTATTTGTTCTTTGCGAACCGTTCCTTATGAGGGAACCCGCCTTATCTTAATGGGAGGTTCTTCTCATAAAACAGGAAGTAAGGAGGATTTGTCTAGCTGTTACCGTGATTTGGAAAATAGAGCAAAGGAACTCTATCCTGATGCCAATATTCTTTACCATTGGAACACCGAAGATTGTATTCCTCTTGATAAAATTCCTTATATTGGCGAATTTTCTAATTTAATGCCACATATGTATGTTGCCACTGGTTTTAAAAAATGGGGTATGACAACTTCTAATATTGCGGCCAATATTATCCTTGATATGATTATGGAAAAAGAAAGTCCTTATGCGAAAACCTTTGAGTCCACAAGATTTCATCCCATCCAAAACGGAACCGAGTTTGTAAATATGTTAAAACAAACTACCAATTCTCTTATTTTGGATAAATTTAAAATTCCAGAAGAAACCTTAGCTTCCATTGCGAAAGACGAGGGAAAAATTGTTGAATTTGAAGATACCAAACTTGGTATTTACCGTGATAAGGAAGGAAAATATTTTGCCTTACGTCCTATTTGTAGCCATTTAGGTTGTGAGCTTTCTTGGAATAATTTAGATAAAACTTGGGATTGCCCTTGTCATGGTTCTCGTTTTAGTTATATGGGAAAATCCCTTTATGACCCAAGCATTAAAGACCTTGAACTAATTTCTTTATAAGAACCCTTTAGAAGCCTAAACAGCAAAATAGCCCCTTTTAAGTAAAGGGGCCTTTTTTCTGTTTCGTCTAGTATAGAAATCTTACATTCGTTTTAGTCGTAGTGCATTTAAAATTACAGTGATACTGCTTAGTACCATGGCAAGGCTTGCAAGCATTGGGTTTATAGAAATTCCAATTGGTTTTAGTAACCCCATGGCAATGGGTATCATGATACAATTATAGAAAAATGCCCAAAATAGATTTTGTTTGATGTTTTTTAGTGTTTTTTTACTAATATCCATTAATTGGGTTATGCTCTTTAAATCGTTTTTTGTTAAAATCACATTGGAAGAATCCATGGCAATATCGGTTCCACTATTTACACTAACACCAATATCTGCACTTGCTAAGGCTGGGCTATCGTTTACTCCATCTCCACACATCATCACAAATTTTCCTTTGCTTTTTAATTCGTAAATGGTATTGGTCTTTTCGGTAGGCAATACATTGGAAATTACTTTATGAATTCCAATTTCTTTTGCTATGGTTTCGGCCGTTTCTTTGTGGTCTCCTGTTAGCATAATGGTTTCAATGTTTCGATTGTTTAATTCGTTTACGACTTCCTTTGCTTCACTTCTTACTTGGTCTCTTACCCCAATCATAGCAAGAATTTCATTGTTACTAGCTACATATACAATACTGTTTCCTTCTTTTGCAAGCTGTTTTTCCTCTTCCGAATGTGAATTTAAGATATCATATTTTTCTAATATTTTGGCATTTCCTAATATCCATTTTTCTTGTTCGACTTCTCCCGTCATTCCAAGTCCTGCTATATTTTCCACATTTTCTACTGTTTTTTGTGGTATTTTCTTTTCTTCTAAATAATCGGTAAATGCTTTTCCAATGGGATGAGTGGATTTTCCTTCGATACTTCCTACTATTTGTAATAGTTCCTCTTCCTTTTTTGAGGTATAATTTAATACTTTTGCTATTTTTAAAGTTCCATAAGTTAACGTTCCTGTTTTGTCAAATACCACTGTATTTACCTTTTTTGCATTTTCTAGTATCTCACTTTTCTTAATTAACATGCCGTTTTTCAATACATCGACCTTCACTAATGACAATAGCCAGTGGGGTAGCAAGCCCTAAACTACAAGGGCATGCAACAACTAGTACTGTAACAAATGCCAAAATGGCATTTTCAAACCCTTGCCCTATGATAAGATAGGTAAATAGCGTAAGAATCGCAAGTACAATGACAATTGGCACAAAATAGCCAGATACCGTATCTGCTACTTTTGCAATTGGTGCTTTTTGGTTACTTGCTTCTAAGACCAATCTTACAATTTCCGATATGGTAGATTCTTTTCCAATTCTTTCAGCTTTGTATTCGATATACCCATCATAATTCATACTTCCGGCTATTACTTTATTTCCTACCTCTTTGGTAACTGGCTTACTTTCTCCTGTTATAAAGGCTTCATCGAAGTGAGCTTTTCCCATAACAATTTCGCCATCTACTGCAATTTTTTCACCCGGTTTGGAAACCACAATATCCCCTTTTCCGATTTCATCTAAGGTAACTTGTAATTCTTCCCCATTTCTTTTAAGAACTGCCATATTGGGTGTGATTTTTACTAATTTTTGTATGGACTCTTTGGTTTTATCTTTACTAATTCCATCCATGTAACGCCCAAGTTTGATAAAATAAATGACAATACTTGCAGATTCAAAATACAAGTTCATCACTTCATGATGATTTCCTTGTAGCACCAAATACATATTGTATAAACTATACCCTATGCTAGTAAGAACGCCAATTGCTACTAATGTATCCATATTCGGTGTAAAATGAATTAGATTTTTATATCCATTTTTCAAAATATCCCATCCATAAATACAAAAAGCAATGGTAATGAGCAATAAACTCACCATATAATTTACTGGATTTATGTGTGGATCTAAAAACGAAATGGTCGGCAAATTTACCATGTGTCCCATTGCAATATACATAAGTACGATTGCTAATATGGTAAACACAATAAATAATATTTTTTCTCTTTTTGTTTTTTGTTCCATTTTGATTTCTTTAAATTCGCCTAAACTTTTAAAACCAGCTTGTTTTACAAATTGCTCTAGTTTTTCTTGTTGCAATATTTTCTCATCATATTCAATCGTCGCATTTGCCATAACAAGATTAACAGATGCTAGGTATATTCCATTTTGTTTGTTTAAATATTTTTCAAGCCCATTAGAACACGCACTACAAGTCATTCCTTCAATCGATAAAATGATTCTTTTCATATTTAATTTCATTCCTTCTTTATTTTGTTAATATGATACATAAAAAAAGCCAAACTGTCTTTTACTCTATTTTTCTTCTACTTCAAACCCAAGGTCTTCTATTTTTTCTTTTACCATATCTTTATCTATTTCTTGGTCCGCCTTAACCAAAACGGTTCCATTGGTATGGTCTGCCATTACTTCTTTTACTCCATCAATCGTGCTTAGAGCATTAACTACTCTTTTTTCACAACCTCCACAAACCATTCCACTAACGTTTAGTTTCATTTCTTCCATCAATTCTCTTCCTTTCTTTTTCATAATCTTTTTTCTATTCTATTTTTTAAAAACTTCCTCTTTACCTTTTGTCTTTATTCAATTTTTACTTATGTCTTGTTGTAATAATTCCTCAAATTTATCACTAAATTCCTTACGGTACTTTTTTAAATTAACTGGTTTCAAATCTGAATTTGTAAAACAATGCTTTGTTTCCCCTGTTAATACTATCTTTTGCGTCTTTTTGTCCATTACCTCATAACCAATTGTCATTCTTACTCCTGTATATTCTTTCGCATATGGTTTTATGATAATTGTATCTCCAAATGTAACATGATGCTTATAGGTACAATTTACCCCTAATACTGGTATTGTAACCCCATTTGCTTCTAATAAATCAAATGGCATATCAATATGTTCTAGCCAATCACACCTTGCCTCTTCTAAAAATCGAATATAATTAGAATGATGTACCACACCCATTCGGTCTGTTTCATAATAATTAACTTTTCTTTCAAAACAATACTCCATAGCTCCTCCTCTTAAAGTAACTTAATAAAAAATGAAAAGCTAATAGTGAATAGTAAAAATGTGCCTGTTACATCTTCTAATAAACTATTCATTATTAACTCTTCACCATTCATGATTCATTGACGACTTGTTAATGTCGCACATTTGGTGTGCCTGAATTACCCATAAACGAACTCTCTAATTCGTAGATGTCTGGTATCTTGGCATAACTTTTTTGTCCCAATGTTGATATAATAATTATATCATTATCATATGAATAGATTTTATAAATAAATGTATTAATCAGCATTTTTCTATATCTAATATCTGTCATATTTCCTTCTTTTATTCCTTTCAAGAAGAAAACAATTTCTTCAAATGTTATATTTACATGTTGTAGTTTTTCAAATGCGATTTCTTTCTCTAATTGTTTACGTTGCTCTTCCATTTTATTTATTTCTTCAAAAATCGATTTTCTTACATTATCAAATTCGCAAATTTTTAAACTAACAAATAAGTTTTCCTTTTGCTTTTCATTATCCTTTAATTCTTTTTGTAGCCTTTTTATATTATCGTTACTTTTTTCTTTTTCTGCAACTTTTACGATTGAACTCGCTATTTGATTTATATTATCATCTGTTAATATCTCCTTTGTTTTATTAACAACGAAATCCTCTATATAATCTTTTGAAATATTCTTTTTGTCACATACTTTTTTTCTAGTTCCATTGCATGAATAATAGTTATGTTTTTTCCCAGTTTTTGAAGTCCCGCTAACTCCAACCATCATTTCTTTACAATGTCCACAAAATAATTTTGTTGTTAATAAATATTCAGCTTTAGATTTTGCCCTAGCTGGTGCTTTTTTATTTATCTGCATTATCTCTTGTGCTTTGTTAAAGGTTTCGTTATCAATTATTTGTGGCATACCATTTGATATTTCTATTTCGCCACAAATATATGTACCAATGTACTTTTTATTTAAAAGGATACGCCTAATACTATTTTTATTGAATTGGTTATTGTACGAAGTTTTTATATTATTTTCGTTTAAATACTTAATAATATCTGTCATTGTGTTTCCGTTTATATACATGTCAAAAATCTTTCTTACTGTATTGGCTTGTTCTTTATTGATTGTGTACTTCTTATTTTTATCTACATCATATCCTAGTGCTGGTATTCCTCCATTATGTTGGCATTTTTCTGCGTTTATTTTCATTCCACGTCTTACCTTTTGTGATAATTCTGCTGAATAATATTCTGCCATTCCTTCTAAAACACTTTCCATAAGAATTCCAGATGCATCTTCGGATATATTTTCTTTCGCTGAAAACACTCTAACATCGTTTTTCTTTAACCTACTTTTATATGTTGCACTGTCATATCTATTTCTAGCAAAGCGGTCTAGTTGATATACCAGGACACCATTAAAATATTTCTTATTACTATCTTCTATCATCTGTTTAAATTGTGGTCGATTATCATTTGTTCCTGTTAATGCTCTATCAATATATGTCCCAACAATTGTATAATTATTTCTTTTTGCATATTCTTCACATATTGCAATTTGTCCTTCAATAGATTGTTCTGTCTGGTTATGAGAGCTATATCTTGCATATATTACAACATTCATAATTTTCCTCATTTCTATTTTTGTTCATTGAAAATTCATTTTTAAATTTTCAAAAGATTTGTTAGCTTTAAAGGAATGACTTTTGTGCCTTTATGGCACAAAGTCGCTTTAAAGCTAAAACTTTGAAATTTAATTGATTTCAATAATTACTCTTTCTACTTTTCCTAAAATGATGATATCTTTTTCGTTATATGTCACTGGTTCAAAATCCTTAGGATTTAAACTGGTTAATGTAAGAATGTCTTTATTAAATAAAGCATATCGAACAATAAAATCTTCTTGTTTTTTTACTTTAATTGCTAGAATGTCCCCACTTTTATATTTTTCTTCTATCTTTAAAGATATTTTTGAACCCTTTGGTATCATAGGTGACATGGAATCATCTTTTACTTGTAATGACATTGGCTCTGTCAAGCTAAGTTTTAAGCTATTATCATTTGTAACAGACAATTCCATGCCATTATCTGTTATATTGATATTGTTTGCCTTATTATCTATAAAAGACACCAAAAATTCTGAAATAGGCTCTTGGTTCATTTCTTTTTCCAACTCTTCCAGTACTTTTTTATCTAATTTGTTAGAAAAAACATTCAATGCTGAAATTGTTGTCATATATCTTATTGAATTAAATATTTCTTTTATTTCCTTTGGTGCTTTATCAATATATCCCTCTAATACAAGTAGTCTTTCGTCTACATTACATATATTAGCTAATACTCTTGACACTTCCTCTGAAGGTGGTGGAATTTTGTTGTTCAATAGCTTACTTAAATATGCTTTATCTATCTTTCTTCCCATTTTGTTACATTCTTCAATGATCTGTTTTGCACTGTATCCACTATCTGCAACTACATTTCTTAATAATCTACTATATGGCATTTTTATTTCACCTCTAAATTAGTATAACATGATTGTTTTGACTTGTAAATACAACTTTGTTGATTTTTTACAAAAACTTTCAAAAATCTATTGACATATTAAAAAAGTTGTGTTTATAATTCAATAAAGTTGATTTTTATTTTCTTGCAGGAACATCAATTTTGTGCTTTGCTCATTTTCAGTTTATTTCCTCACTTTGCTTAGTTGCTCTCGTGCCTTTATTGGTTTGGTGTCAAGGTCACGAAGTGCCGAGCAACGCGAGGGCAACCTTTACTCCAAACCAATAAAGGCATAAACTGAAAAATAGCAAAGTGGAAAATGTAGGGTTGTTTAGTAACACCCTACGATACTCCGTAATCACGGAATTTTTATAAGGAGGTACTATGATAGATACTGTAAAAATAGTATGCATGATTAGTTTTGATATCTACAATTCTATAAAGACACAAAGTATTATCAAAACATCATATCATAGTGCTACTGGTGAGGTATTTTATACTATCATCAATGATAGTTTAGAGGGATCTTACAGTTCTAGTTTATCGGTAAGAGTTGGTGAAGGCTCAAAGTACAAATTTATTAATATGTACTATATTGAAATAGAAGGTTCTTATCATAAATTAATGAGAGGATATAACAGTCATAATGGCTTTTATAATCTCGTTTCTATTTCAAGAGAATTGATTTCTATGGTAGAAAAGGCATACAAGGTTAATTTACCAAGTATAAGACATTGGTTTTTACAAAGAATTGATATTGCTATCTGTTTTGATTTGAAAAACCAAGAAAATGTCAAAACATATATTAATAATTTGAATTGTTGCAATTACCCTAGACGAAAGCTAAAGCATTACGAAGATGAAAGTATATATCTAACTGGTAGTACTACGACATTAAAAATTTATAATAAACTACAAGAGTTTAGAAAACATGATTTGTCCAAATTTAGAGATACTGATTTTGATATTATTACCTATTTTGATAAAATAAAGGGATTTGTGAGATTTGAATGTGAAGTAAAAAAAAGAAAGTTAAAGAAAGCATTTAAAAAAGATTATATAAGAATTTATACAGTTAATTATGAAATGTTTAAAAAAATATGGTATGAGGAATTTAGTAAGTTTTTTAAATTATTGGAAACAGACTTAAAAATTGTTCAAGAACGTGAATTAGTATTTGACAGATTAAAAACTGTATATAAAAATATTAGGGCTAAAAATTTATATAATTTTTATCTGCTAATATTATTACAAGGATTTCATAATATAAAAAGTACTACAAACAAAAGTTCTTTTTACCAAAACATATCCGACTTGAAAAAGGCTGGAATAGATTTCTCTCAAAAAATTAATATAGATACCACTAATTCCATAGTAAATTTCAATCCATTTGAAAGTAGTGAAATATTATAAACATTTTTCTATATACTGGAAAAAGTGAAGAATTGGAATTAACTTCGGAACAAATTGCTACCATAAGTTCCTCTATATTAATAAGTGACATTAAAGCATATGTTAATAGCCATAAAAAAGAATATGAACAATTTTTAAAAGAATTTAGGACTAGTAACAGCTAGTCCTTTTTCCTTCTATTTTTTCTTTTCAATTGTTATAGTTAGGTTATGTACTTTTGCAATTTCTAATAAAGTATTAATGTTATAACTTCTTCTACCTGCTTCGTAATCTTGTATTCCTCTTTGACTTCTATTAATACTCTTTCCAAAATCTTTTTGTGTTAATTCTGCCCATTCTCTTATTATCTTAATTATTTCCTTTGGTTCGTAATTATTGGCTATCATTTTCATTGTCAATATTCCCTCCCATTTTTTGATATTGACAGTATATCAATTTGCGTGTATAATAAGATTAAAATGCACGCAAATTGCGTGTTTTTATGGGAGGAGGATATATATATGTATTCTAATAATATTAAACATTATAGAAAAGAAAAAGGACTTACTCTAGAAAAATTATCTTTTATGACTGGCTTATCTATTGGATATTTATCTCATTTACAAAATGGTGGAAGGTCAAATCCCTCATACGAAACAATGAAAAAAATATCATTAGCATTGAATAAAGATATTTCAGAAATATTCATATAAAAATAAAGGAAACAAGATTCTAAAATGTTGTTTCCTTTATTTCTTTTACAGCATTATCTTAATCGCAAACCCACCTACAAAATAGATAAAGTTCGTATTAGTTTCCAATGGTGTGCCCGGAGGGATTCGAACCCCCGATCTCGAAGTTCGTAGTTGAAAAAACAACCTAAATCAGTTAATTTTTAGACTGCTACAATGTAAAGGTTTTTAACCTGTAAACCTTGAAAATACTTAAATGAAACTTGTAAACAAAAATTTAAAATAGTTTAATATGATTTAAAAAATCAAAAAAAGATTTAATATAAACCTAAAATTTTGGGGAAAATCTGTGGGGAAAATTTCGGAGTGTGGGGAAAATTTTGGGGAAACTTTCTAATATCAAAAGTCAAATGATGTTTAGTATTTAATTAAATGTCATTTGACTTATTATTTTTATTGGAACATTAAATAATAAAAGTTATTAAATAAGCCCTTGTCATATTTTAAAACTTATAGGCTTTGACAAATATAAAATACTGGTGTAAGCTACTTCACTAACTGCATAAGTAATACTTAATGATGAAGGTTTTTGGATAAAATTTGTTTTATAATATAGTTTTAAATGGTGGACTTCATTACGAGGTTTGCCACGTTTGGAATTAAAAATAATAGGCAACAAGTTATCTATCCAAAGAGAGAAAATAGTTTAAAATGATTTTAAGGGGTGAGAAAATGGAATTAATAGTTGAAGTAGTAAAAAAGGTTGTAGATAAGTACATGGATAGAGTAAATCTAATAATATCAGGCGACTCTTTAACATTAGAATATTTATATAATAGAGATGGAGAAATGGACTTATACAAAACATTAACAATAACAGAATTTGATGGAAAGTTAAAGGTTAGAGTAAGTCCTGACAGATTAGAAGGAATAATTGATGTATCTGAATTAGATGATGTCATTCTAACTTTAGATAAACAAAGCCAGTCTAAAAATCATACACAAGAAGAAATAAAATATATAAGAGAAAAATATGTTGCAGGAACTAAAATAGAATTAGTTAAGATGTATGATTTAATAAATCCAGTACCACAAGGAACAACAGGAATAGTACAATATGTAGATGATATAGGAACAGTACATGTAAACTGGGAAAATGGCAGTACATTAGGTTTATCAGTTGGAATAGATGAATTTAAAATATTGGGGGTAGATGAAAAATGAAGTTGGCATACGATATAAAAACTAATTCAAGTACAACAAGAAAAATATTAGGAAAAACTAATTATTATGTAGGAGTATCAAAGATATGTGCAAGATGTGGAAAGGCAATATCAG
>CAOJHH010000032.1 GCA_948436025.1 uncultured Clostridium sp.
TTTATGAATCCTTCTAACTGGACTTTTAACAATATAATCTTCATTTTCTAACCAAGCAAAGAAACTAGATAATGTCCTTCTTTCAATTTGATAATTTAAGCCTATTTCTGTAAGTATTTCTTTTAATTGTACTCTTTGATTATTATCTAAAAAGTAAATTGTATTATTTATTACTTCTTTAATAAATAACTCTTTCAACTATTTTTATCCTCTCTTATATAAAAAGAAGAATAGATTTTTATTTTTTCTATTCTTCCTTTACACTATTTTCTATATTTTAACTATCTTTTAATATTGCTTTTATTATATTTATGAAGTCATTTTCAACTATTCTATGTGATTCTATATAAAATTTGTATCCATCATGTTCAAAATAAGCTTCTGCATTTATTTTACTTTTATCAAAAAAGTTTTCCGTTTTAAATAGTTTAACTTCTTGACCATTAATTATTGAACTTAACAAATTATTCTCTTTTGGTATCATACATTGTAAAATTTTATTTTCTTTTGTAAATATTATTTCTGTTGAAGGTGCATTGTTTCCATCCATAGAATATATTAATTCATATTGTTGTAATTTTGAATATTCTGTATCCTTTGGATTTTCTTTTACATATACCATTCCTTGTCTTAAGTGTTCATATTGTTTTAATATATCTATGTTTTTTATATATCCAAATTCCCCTTCAAGATTTGTGTCTTTCCATTCGCCATCAACATCTACTACTTTTCCTGAAATAGATACTGCATTTTTTATACTTTCTGTATTAAATATTATATTATCATTTTGTGCTACTTCTTTTTCATTATTGACATATTCCACATTTGAATTATCTACTTTTCCTAATTGATTTTTATTGTTTATAGGTTTATTATAATTTATAATAACGCCTATACATAAAACTAACATTGCAGCACTAGAAGTTATACCATAAATTATTTTTTTATTTCTTACTTTATTCATATGTTCTTCCTCCTTTACTTTTGATAGTACATTTTGATAAATTTTATCTTGATTAATTTTTTCACTAAGAATATCTTTCATTACTTGTTTTTTAGACATTTTCATCACTCTCACTTTCCATTTTGCTTTTAAGTTCTCCGAATTGTTCTATACAAATAATGTTTAACATTTGATTCGGTTAAATTCAAACACTTTGATATTTCCTTGATACTCATTTCTAAATTAAAGTACAGATAAAATACTTTAAAAATAATCACTTTTTTACTTTTTAAATATTCCCAAACAAAATCTGTATCATATTTATCTAACAAACTTGCTTCTATATCTATATCTGATTGTATTTCATTTATTGATTCAAAATCATCCTTACTTGAAAATAAAGAAATTATTTTTTCTTTGTATTTAAACCTGTAATAGTCATTAATTTTATGTTTAGCAATTCCCATAATATAAGTTTTTGTAATATCACCTTTACTTATAATTGCTTTAAATACTGATAAATAAACATTTTGCAATATATCCTCTACATCATCAGGTTTTGAACACTTACAGACAACATATTTGGAAACATCAAAATATGTATTTTCATATAACAAATCAAATTGTTTTAAGGTTTCTTGATCGATCATTTTTTCTCTCCTCTATATATAAAGTCGTAAATAATGATAATAAAGTTCCAAATTTCATAATTTTTTTATAAAAAAGCAGGTAATTACATTTTATAATTACCTGCCCTATTTATTGTAATTTGAACTACTTTCTGTTTGGTTTTCTTTTTATAAATAGTAATTTCTTCAAATCTTTTATTATTGAATTGTTTGTTATATTAAACATAACCCATTTTTCATCATGGAATATTTCGGCATTGTCATAGGTTTCCAATACACTAGATGAAAGTTCATTTCTTATTTCTTCAACTTTAGTCCTTTCATCTTTGCCAAAGATAATCATAAATCCCAATGCATCATCCTTAAAATAAAATGCACATAAAGTTTTTCCACCTTTTCTAAATTTATATTCATAAGTCCATTATTTAATTATTTTGCTCTTACTACTTTCTAATTCTAAACCAAATTTACTCATTCTTTCTTTTAATGCTTCATAGTATGCTTCTGCCTCTCTTTGATATTGAAAACCTGCAATAAAATCATCTACATATACTACTAGAAATGTATTTCCTTCTACTCTCTTTTCTATTACTTCCTTATACCATAATACTAATACAAAGTGCATATAGATTATTGCTCCACTTATCCCTTTAATCTTCTTTTGTTTTCCTTCTTTAAATTTAACGACACTCATTTTTATATCTTCATCTAATGAATCGATATCTACCATATTTTCGTGTACCAAATCGTTTATTTTGCAATGAAAAATACTACATAATTTCATTAGACTACTCCTCCTTCATTTTTAATTGTAGTGTCGTTTAGGTTAAAAATCTATCAATTTCTAGTTGCATTTTTTGAAAAATGCAACTGAAACTTTACATTATGATATCTCTTATATAGTACTGATTTCCATCTTTGTCTACATATCGTAGGTTTGGGAAGGTTTTTACCATGATTTCATTGGAGAATAGTGTTTCTTCTATTTTTGTTTTTGCTTTTTGCCATGATGTTTGGTTTCTGTTTTTTTGGTTTTGTTCGAGTTTGGTGCCTGCTCGTTTTTGGTATGAAGTAATTGCCCATACGGTTGCTAGCCCGTCTAGGATTAATAATAAGATAATGGTAATATAGATTTTCTTTTGGTTTGGTATTTTTTCTATGAATTTGTCTACTTTTGGTTTTACATATCTTATAAGGATTACGGATAGCACGCCCCAATAGATGGAATAGAGTAGGCAAATTCTTCCGTTTATATCGAAACCATAATAGGAGTAATCCCAAAAACGAGTTCCATAATAGGCTTCTAGTAAATAGCTTAGTCCGTATTCGATGATATTTCCTAGAATACATCCTATTAAGAATAATCGCATTGGCTTTTCTTTGTAGGTGTGTAGGCTCATAATTAGTATGGTGGCTCCTACTCCGTAGACTGGGCAAAATGGTCCCCATATTAGTCCTTTTCGGCTTTCGATAACACCAGTGGTAAGATAGCAAAATATGGTTTCTATGATGAGTCCTATTACAGAAAAAATAATAAAATACCATAGTATTTGTTGATACGTGATGTTTTTGTTTGATTTTGATTGACGGTTATCCACATTTTTCTCCTTTTTCTAAATTGGTTATTCCTATTTTACACCATTTTGTGAATAATTACTATTTATTTTTTTATACTATATGTAAAAGGAGATTTTTTATGTTTGTTCCAAATGCAATTTATTATGAAAAAAATATTACGGATTATCCACTTGGTAGAAAGTTACTTGACCAATATGCTTCTATCCCTAAGGTTATGATTGATAACCACAATAATATTCCCGAAATGCGTAGAAACCAAAATTCGGAGTTTCCAAAAATGAAGCGAAATCTCATTATTGGAGTTCGTAAAACACATCAATTTGTACCTAATCATAAGGTGTCCGATTTTCTTGTTCCTTATACTTCTTCTGGTTGTACGGCGATGTGTTTGTATTGTTATTTGGTATGCAATTATAATAAGTGCTCATATTTGCGTTTGTTTGTCAATCGTGAGCAAATGTTAAATAAAATCATAAAAACGGCAAATGAGAGTGAGAAAGATTTGACTTTTGAAATTGGTAGTAATAGTGATTTGATTTTGGAGAATTCGATTACGAATAACTTAGAGTGGACAATTGAGCATTTTTCTCAAGCGAAAAAGGGGTTTTTAACGTTCCCTACGAAATTTGATATGGTTGACCCTATTTTAACTGTTCCTAGAAGGGAACGTGTGATTGTGCGAATGAGTATGAACCCTCATGAAATTATTCAAAAGGTAGAGTTTGGCACATCTCCTTTGCAAGCTCGTATTACAGCTATTAATAAGCTAAAATCTGCTGGGTTTCCAGTTGGTATCTTAATTGCTCCTATTATTTTGGTGGATAATTGGAAGGAATTATACGAAAAACTTTTGATGGAACTTTCTTTAAAATTATCAGAAGAAGTAAAAAGGGATGTCTTTTTTGAACTTATTTTTATGACTTATAGCTATGTTCATACGAAAATTAATGAAGAAGCATTTCCAAATGCTCTTTCTCTTTACGAAAAAGACTTAATGACTGGAACTGGACGAGGAAAATATCGATACCGCCCCAATATAAAAGAGGAAGCCTCTTCTTACCTTCTATCCCTAATGAAAAAGTATTTCCCTCATAATCATATTTTATATATTGTATAAGATTTTCCATTTTTTCTAGCTAAACTGTTGACACCACTATGTTTTTGTGCTATTATAACAAGTGCGTTATATCATATGGGTCAGTAGCTCAGTTGGATAGAGCACAGGCCTTCTAAGCCTGGGGTCGGGGGTTCGAATCCCTCCTGGCTCACCAAAAATAAAAACCGCCATTTCAATAGATTTGGCGGTTTTTTGCTGTAAAATTATGTAACATGTGCTATTACATTACTTATTATCTTTCCAAAAATCATAAATTACACATGAGAGTTCTTTTGGATTGTCTATATTGACTTCGTGGGATGAATTACTAATTACCTTAAATTCACTGTTTTTTATGGTATCCTTTAATTGTTTCGCACTTTTCTTATTGGCATTGTCTTTTTCGCCACATACAATTAAACTTTTGCATTCTATTTTTTCTAAATCTTTTGCAATATTAAGATTACTCATTGAATTTACGAACGTAATAAATTCTTTCTTTGAGCAACCCATTTTTTCAAATGCCTTTTTGGGCATGATGTGAAATATTGCCCCTTGTATTTTAAACAGTAATTTGGGGATTTTATATGGCGTGCCAATTAAAATAATCGAATTTACTTTTTGAGGATATTCTTTTACGTAGTCTAATGCTAAAACTCCTCCTAGGGAAAGTCCGCATAAGTTAAGTTTTTCTTTTTGATTGTTGCAAAAATCGGAAAAAGCGTGATACATTGCTTGATAATTTTTAGAATCATTTTCCGTTATTTCAAATAAATTGGGACATATTGTATCCATTCCCCTTTTCTTTAAATATTCTTTCGTGCCATTAAAACTTTGGTTGTTTTGTCCTAATCCGTGTATAAGAATGTTTTTCATTTCATTTTCCTTTCTGCTATCATTTATGTGCATTGTTGTATAGAAGTACCTTCCACGTTATCCTCTTCATCAAAATAAATGATAATATCATAAGAATCTGTAGTATATCCAAAAAGTTTTTCTTTTCTTATTGAACCTGCATGGTATGTATATTCTTTTTGGTTCTTTCTATATGTATCTTCATATGCTGGTTTTCCTAATAACTCAATCACAACTTCTTTGGATAAGCCAATTAGATTTTCACTATCATGATGTATTTTCATTTCTCTATATAAATCGCTCGGCTTTGCCTTTTCATATGTTAATAGGTAATAACCGATTATCATTGCTAAAACTTCACAAAGAATTTTAGTCATTACTTGTGTTATGGTTTTACGTATTTTTTCTTTCTTGATTCGTTTTTTATACATTCTATGATTCCTAATATTAATGTTATCATTATGATAAGTGGCATAAACCATGTTCCCAAAACTAGTATGGCAAAAATAAAAGTTGCATCCTTTTCTCCCTTGTTTGTTTTTATCATTTATTATATAGAACCATCCTAAAGCCAATTTTCTCTAATGGTGTCACTCCTATCAGTCTTAAGATGTATGGCTCATATTGTCCTGTAACGTCATAATATCCTCCTGCACTATAATATCCCCTGTCTTCTACCCAACCATCTGTGTACTCCATAACATTTCCTGCTAAATCGTAAATATTATTTGCCTTATTTCTATCTGTTGCTCCTGTAGATAAAATCATATTATATTGGGCTTTTAATTTGTTTTCTCCATATTGATATTTTTTTCCATAATCAATTGAATACCATCCAGTAAATTTAAAATTTACGTTTAAAAAATTGCCCCATTCTTTTGAATCTTCAATATTATATCCGCTATTGTATAACCATTGCATTGTATTTTCCCATTGGATAGGCGTTATTAAATCGCTTTCTACAAATTCATTGTTATACATACTTTGTGCATTTTTTTTGGCATTTTTTAAGCTAATATAGTTCCATACCAATTGCCCTTTCTTGCTAGTAGGAATTCCTGTTATATCATTGGTTCCGTGAAGATCTATTCGTAGTATTTTTTTGCATTTCGTCTGATACTCCTGCTTCATATCTTGATATATAAAATCCCCCATATTTTTCTATTTGTTCATTATATTTTTTTAATTGTTCTTCCAGTTGATTTTTATTTTGCTCTTGTTTACTATATTGGTAGTTTTTTATTATGTTCTCATTCGTTAGCGCAACCTTTGGTACCCATACGAATTGATTTCCTATTTCATCTTCTATTACAAGTCCATTGTTCCATCCTTTTGGAATTCCGTTTTCTATTTCCCAACTTGCAGATTGTGTTTCTACTTTTTTAAATCCTTCTGGGACAATTGGGTTATTGTATGTACTTTTTACTTCTATCTCCTTTTCCTCTATCTTAACTTCTTTATGTAAGATAATATAAATGCTTGCACACAATATAAATATAAAAAATACTACCCCAATTATTATCCAAGTTAAAGTGCTTTTCTTCATACTTACCTCTTTATAAAATTTAATTTTTTTACAATATCCATTTATCTTTTTTAATTATATGGTAGTTATGTCGTAAAGTCAATCCATTACATAAAGTTTTATTATTTCGTAAAAAGTCTTTGCCTTTTATTTATAGAAAAAGACATCTTTTAAACACGAAATTCGTTTAAGGGATGCCTTTTAAAGATATAAAATGTTTGATTGGTTAAAAAGTGAGAATATATATATTCTTGGTTTTGTAGGGGATAAAGGGGTTAAAATCTTTTCCGTATATGTGGGAGTTTGAAAACATTTTAGGAACCTTCGTTATTTAAATGGAATGTTTTGAGCTATAATAGAATTTGAGAGTTTTTGAATACAAATAATAAAGGACATCCCCTACAAGATTAATAACTTAAATGGTAAATTGTTTTTTTCTTCTTTTGTAGTTTGATTCAATTGTTTTTGCTTTTTGGAATCTTTTAAGATTTCTTAATTTTTTCTGATAGAAAAATTTTTATGAACGTTGAAATGATAAATTAAATTAAATCAAATGAACTATTGTGTTTCTTAACACATTTACTATATTACCACTTTTTTCCACAAATGTCAACAAAAACTTTACGACAAAAATCGACAAATTGCTACAGAAATGAGCATCCCAGCAAGGTCTGCCATAAGTGCTGCAATTAATACAAATCGTATTTTTTTAATTCCTACTGCACTGGTGTATAAGGCAATGGTATAAAATGTGGTCTCGGTTGACCCCATAATGGTAGAACAAATTAGTCCGAATGGTGCTATCGACTCCGTGTTTTTTGCATAATATCGGTGGCAACTGCCATAGAGGCACTTCCAGATATGGGTCTTAAAAGGGCAAGTGGCATAATTTCTGCTGGTATGTGAATTAGATTGATGAAGGGGGTTATGAGTTTAACGATGGCATCGATTAATCCAGAACTTCTTAGGGCTCCTACAGCTAAGAAAATTCCAATAAGTGTTGGAAAAATGTTTACTACTACTTGCATGCCTTCTTTGGCTCCTTCTACAAAGGTGTCGTATACTTTGTTTTTTTCTAGGATGCCATATAGAATAATGAGTAAAATGACCATTGGTACAGCAATGGTGGATATATAATTGATAATTTGCATATTGGGGTTTCTTCCTTTCATCATGATATCTTAATGGAATACTATATTTTACTGCTTTTTCATAAGTAGTTTTGCCGTGGTAACACCAACTACGGCTGCTCCCATGGTGGCAATCCATACTGGTAGAATAATGGCGGTTGGATTATTAGAACCTAGCGAGGTTCGTATGGCAATGACTGTGGTGGGAATAATTTGAATAGAGGCAGTATTGATAATAATGAACATTGCCATGGAATTGGTTAGGGTGTCTTTTTTGGGGTTCTTTTTTTGCATGGTTTTCATTGCTTTTAGTCCTAATGGAGTGGCGGCATTTCCTAAGCCTAGTATGTTTGCTACCATGTTCATGGATATTTCTCCATAGGCTTCTTCTTCTACGGAAATATCGGGAAATAGTATTTTCATAATTGGTTTTAGTGCATTTGCTAATTTTGATATAAGGGTTGTTGTTTTTGCGATGTTCATGATTCCTGTCCATAAACACATCGTACCTAAAAAAGTAATGCTTAAGTCAACAGCACTTTTACAAGATTCAAAAATGGAATTGTTAATGTTTGATACATTTCCCACGAAAATAGCATATAGATAGGAAATAATAATAAATATGGGCCATATAATATTTAACATTGGTTTTCTCCTTTTCTATTCTAGTTCTATTATATTCTCTTTTTAAAAAAAAAGAACTTTTGGTAAAATAGTCGGTTGTTACGAAACACCTAATTTTTCAATGTTTTCCATTTTTCCTAAATTTTTCCTATTTTTCTTACATTTTTTGTTGACATTTTTATCATTTTTTGGTATGATGATGAAGGAGTAAATGTCGAACTTTGTTAGTGCAGTCCAATTCGATAAGGGAGGAATTGTTATGAAATCAACTGGAATTATTAGAAAAGTCGATGAATTAGGAAGGGTAGTTATTCCTATTGAACTTAGAAATAAGTTTGGAATTTTTGAAAAAGACCCAATTGAAATTTTTGTCGATGGTTCTTCAATTGTATTAAAGAAATATGAGCCAAATTGTATTTTCTGTGGAAATACAAAGAAATTAGTTTCTTATAATGATAAATTAATTTGCACAAAGTGTGCGGCAAAGATTAATAAATTATCGGAGAATGTATAAAACAAAATTCATCCACCATGTAATGATATTGATATGGTGGATTTTTGTATTTTTTTAATAATTGTAGGGGCGATTTTAATTGCCCCTACATATCTTTATTTTCCTATGAATTGTTGGTAGATTTCGTTTTTGCTTACGTTTCTGTCTTTTGCGATTTGTTTCATGATTTCTTTTTTGTCTAGTCCTTGATTTTCGTAATACTTATAATGTTCTTCTAGTGTTAGTGCGTTTCTTTGGTCTTTTTGTTTTTGTGCTTCTGTTGTTTGGTTTTTCTCAATTATGATAACATATTCTCCTTTTGGGGTTTGTATTTTGTTTTTTACTTCTTCTACGGTTCCTTCTACGTATTCTTCATGTATTTTGGTTAGTTCTCTTGCTAATACGAGTTTTCGATTTTCTAATATTTCTTGTAATTCGTTTAGGGTTTGTAGTAGTTTGTGTGGTGCTTCATAAAGAATAGTGGTATGTTCTTGCTTTTTTATTTCTTCTAATTTTCCTTTTCGATTTTTCTTGTTTAGAGGCAAAAATCCAAGAAAGGTAAATTCTTTTGCATCCATGCCAGAGGCAATTAGTGCGGTTATTAACGCACATGGACCTGGAATAGGAATTACTGTAATTTCCTCTTCTAATGCTCTTTTTACGACTTCTTCTCCTGGGTCTGATATGACTGGTGTTCCTGCATCGGAAACTAAGGCGATGTGTTTTCCTTCTAGTAATTTGTTTATGATTTCCTCTGTTTTCACTTCTTCATTGTGCCTATGGTAGCTAATCATTGGTTTGGTAATTTGTAGATGGTTTAGTAGTTTTAAGGTATGTCTTGTATCTTCTGCTGCAATAATGTCTACTTCTTGCAAAGTTCGAATTGCTCTTAGGGTGATGTCTTCTAAATTTCCAATTGGTGTTGCCACTATATATAACTTTCCGTTTCATTTTTCCTATTATGCTCCTTATTTTCGATTTAGGTTTTTAAAAGGTTCCCTATAAACCTTTATGTATCACTTTCGTATTTCCCGTGTGTCAATTTTTTAGCACATTTTTAATCATCTCTTTGTTCATTTTTCTCATATCGTTTTAATATTTCTTCTGTGTATTGTCCGTTTTCTTTATATACATATAGGGGTTTTTCGATTGTTAAAAATGGGTTTGCATATTTGGTGGCTTTGATTAATACTAAGTTTGGTTTTTTGCCTAGCTTAGGGTGTACAAATTGTAGTTTTTTGGGTTCTAGTCTGTATTTTCGTAATAGTTCTAAAATATCCACTAATCGGTCTGCTCTATGTACCATATATAGGTCTTTTTTCTCTTTTAGCAATTTTGCTGAAACACGAATAAAATCCTCTAGGGATGCAGTTATTTCATGCCTTGCCATTCGCTTTTTTTCGTTTTCATTTTGGACTCCCGTATTGTTCTTTTTATAGGGCGGATTGGTAACAATGGCATCAAAACTTCCTTGTTCTAGCTTTCCTTCTAGGTCTTTTATGTTCGCATGAAGGAGAGTAAACTGGTCTTCTAAATGATTAAGCCTAATACTTCTTGTTGCCATATCATATACTTCTTCTTGAATTTCAACTCCGACCATTTGTAATTTTGGAATTTTGGCACATAATAAAATCCCTATAATCCCTGTCCCTGTTCCTAGGTCGATTACGTTACTTCCTTGCTTTATTTCATTTGCAAAATGAGCTAGAAGTACACTATCCATTCCAAAACAAAATCCCTCTTCGTTTTGAATAATCTTTAGCCCCTTATATTCTAAATCGTCGATTCTTTCTTTTTCTTTTAATTCTACCATAATACCTCACTTTTTTTGTTTCTTGTCATATTATATACTAAATACTCTTTTTATGCAAAGGTGGAATGAATATGAATGGTTATTATCCAAACCGAAGGCCTTGTAATCATGGTTGCCCTAAGAAAGATTTTAATTTTGCACAAAAAAAAGAGAACGCTCTTTGTTCTCTTTATCAAGTCGAAAATTTCTTATGTCAGTTCTCGAAGGCTTTAAAATGTTTCAACTTATATCACTTTTTTAAATAGCCTCTTCTTTTGGGACAAAAATATCCTTTAAGGAAAGGGCATTATCTGAAAATGCACAATCCTCTTTACCATCAACTACAATTTTAACGGAAGATACTTCGTTTAGTTGTGTCATGGTATTTACAATAGAATACACCGTATGTGATTCTGCCTCTGCCCCATTTTTGTGGTTATCAATAAATTCTTTTGAAAAATCAATCCATAACACGTTTCCCTTTCGTTCAATCTTATTAACTTTCGTCCCCTCTGGAATCGTTTTTTCTAATTTTTCCCCTTTCGGTCCTTCAATTAGCAAATTAATTAGGGTTTGATATGGCTCTTTTGTTAGTTCTTTTACGTCAATATTTCGTGCCTCTGGTACAAGAGTGCCTGTGTCTTTGTTTTTAAAATACAAAGCAATCATCGTTTGTCTCATCTGCTCTCCTGTAATTTCTGCTTGTGGTGTATATTCGGTAAGCTCTACATCTGTTTTTGCTATCTCTACTTGGCTATAAATGAAATACCCGAATT
Source organism: uncultured Clostridium sp. (assembly GCA_948436025.1). Lineage (GTDB taxonomy): Bacteria > Bacillota > Clostridia > TANB77 > CAG-508 > RGIG8482. The sequence goes on from CAOJHH010000032.1 coordinate 11,442, forward strand.
CCTGCAAGCAGTACCACAATACACCCTAATATCGCAATTCTTTTTTGGTTCTTCATAGCTCATCCCTCCTATATGTTTCATTCATATGTAAGACAAGTTATTTTTAGAACTTATTTTACAATCTTTTATTTTTAGAATATTTCTCTTTTCAAAACTACTCTTCACCATTCCTTCACATTTGTGTAAAATGCTCCAAACTCTTCTCTTCCGTAAGTTTCTTACAGTATTTTACATTTGACAAATACCTCTTTTCGTAATAAAATAGAAGTTGAATGTATTGCTTTTTTACGTAAGTAGAAAAGGAAGGAGAGAGGGTTATGAGTGAATTACTTCATGTTGGGTTAGATGTTGGTTCTACTACTGTTAAGGTGGTAGTCATGAACCAGAATTTAGAAACCATTGATATGTCTTACAGAAGACATTTTTCTGATACAAAGAATACGGTTTGTGATGTATTAACAGAACTTACCGAAAACTATAAGGAGTGTACTTTTACGGTTGCTCTTACGGGTTCTGGTGCTATGAGTGCTGCTAACTTTTTGGATTTACCTTTTATTCAAGAGGTAGTGGCTTGTAAAAGGGCGGTGGAAAAGTATATTCCAAATACCGATGTTGTCATTGAGCTTGGTGGAGAGGATGCCAAAATTATTTATTTTGACCAGTTTATGGAGCAACGTATGAATGGTACTTGTGCTGGTGGTACGGGTGCTTTTATTGACCAGATGGCAAGTTTGTTAAATACGAATACAGAAGGACTAAATGAGCTTGCCAAACATTATAAAACCATTTATCCGATTGCTTCTCGTTGTGGCGTTTTTGCAAAAACAGATATTCAGCCTTTGTTAAATGAGGGAGCAGCAAAAGAGGATATTGCGGCATCTATTTTTCAAGCAGTGGTGAACCAAACCATTAGCGGACTTGCTTGTGGTAGACCAATTCGTGGTAGTATTGCTTTTCTTGGTGGTCCACTGAATTATTTATCTGAGCTTCGTAATCGTTTTATTGAAACTTTGCAATTAACCAAAGAAACGACCATTATTCCAGAGGAAGCACACCTATTGGTGGCAAAAGGTGCTGCACTTGATTCCATCTCAGTAACACCGATATCCGTAGAGAAACTAAAGAGTAAAATTGAAGTATTACGTATGTCTCGTGATACCACAACAGAACCTTTAAAACCATTATTTACGGTTGATGCCCAGTATGATGAATTTACTGCTAGACATAAAAAAGATACCGTGGAAAAAGCTGACCTTAAATCCTATACAGGGGATTGCTTTATTGGGATTGATGCTGGTTCTACTACAACAAAATTGGTGTTAATTGACCGTGAGGGTAGATTATTGTATTCTCTATATGGTAGCAATGAGGGTAATCCTTTACAAAGTGTTATTCATATGTTAAAAGAATTATATGCTAATTTGCCAAACACTGCTGATATTCGTTATAGTGGTGTTACTGGGTATGGGGAAAAATTAATTCAAACTGCTTTAAATGTGGACTTAAATGAAATTGAAACCATTGCTCATTACACGGCTGCCAAACAATTTTTACCAAATGTAACAAGTATTGTTGACATTGGTGGGCAAGATATGAAATATATTCGCATTAAAAATGGTAGCATTGATAATATTATGTTAAATGAAGCTTGTTCTTCTGGTTGTGGTTCTTTTATTGAAACTTTTGCTAAAAGTTTACATTTATCCATTGGAGAATTTGTAGAAGAAGCCATTAAATCAAGACGTCCTGTTGACCTTGGCTCTCGTTGTACGGTTTTTATGAATTCGAAGATTAAACAAGCACAAAAAGAGGGTTATGAAGTAGGGGATATTTCTGCTGGGCTTTCTTATTCGGTTATTAAAAATGCCATTCAAAAGGTAATGAAGGTAAGAGATACCAAAACCTTAGGAGACCATATTGTGGTACAAGGTGGTACTTTTTATAATGATGCCATTCTTCGTGCTTTTGAATTAATTGTAGGAAAAGAAGTGGTAAGACCAGATATTTCTGGCTTGATGGGTGCTTATGGTGCTGCTCTTCTTGCCAAAGAACAGTATGAAGCAAATTTCGATATGGAATATCATTCTCATATTTGCAAATTGGAAGATTTGGACTCTTTAGAAATTACTGTATCACATACAAGATGTCATGGTTGCGAAAACCACTGCTTACTTACGATTAATAAATTCAGTAATGGAAAAAAACATATTTCTGGAAATCGTTGTGAAAAAGGGGCAGGGATTGTTTCGGATAATACCAATTTGCCAAACTTAATAAAATATAAATTTGAGCGAATTTTTGGGTATACACCGCTAGCTTTGGAGGATGCTCCACGTGGAACAATTGGTATTCCAAGGGTATTAAATATGTATGAGGACTATCCTTTCTGGTTTACATTTTTTACCAATCTTGGCTTCCGTGTGATATTATCCGAAAAAAGTAATCGAAAAACCTATGAAAAGGGAATGGAGTCTATGCCATCTGAGTCAGTTTGCTATCCTGCTAAACTTGCTCATGGACATATCATTAGCTTACTAGAAGCTGGTATTAAAACGATTTTTTATCCTTGTATTCCATATTCTAGAAAGGAATATGAGAAGGCAGATAACCACTACAATTGTCCAATTGTTATTTCTTATTCCGAAGTGTTAAAAAATAATGTAGAAGAGCTAAATAAAAGTGATATTAAGTTTTTAAATCCATTTTTACCATTAGATCCAAAGAATTTGACAAAACGTATTTTGGAGCTAGAAGAATTTCAAGAATATCATTTTGGCAAAAAAGAATTACTAGAAGCAGCTACAAAAGCAGAGGAGGAGTACCAAAAATGTCGTGAGGATATTCATAAAAAAGGAAAAGAAACACTCGATTATATAGAGAAAAATAATTTGAAGGGAATTGTATTATCTGGTAGACCTTATCATGTTGACCCTGAAATTAATCATGGTATTGATACTTTAATTACGAGTCTTGGTTTATGTGTTTTAACAGAGGATAGTATTGCTCATCTTGCCGAAGCCAAACGACCTTTGCGTGTGGTGGACCAATGGATGTTCCATGCAAGATTGTATGCAGCCGCTGAATTTGTCGGAAAACATGATAATTTAGAGCTTGTTCAACTAAATTCCTTTGGTTGTGGGGTAGATGCGGTTACAACCGACCAAGTAGAAGAAATTTTGTCAAGCTATGAAAAAATGTATACATTAATTAAAATTGATGAAGTCAATAATTTAGGTGCCGTTCGTATTCGTATTCGTTCTTTGCTTGCTAGTATGGAAAAGCGCCTTGCCAAAAAGAAACAAACAACACAAACGGGAAATTATGGAGTAAACAAAATTCCTTTTACAAAAGAAATGAAAAAGGATTATACGATTTTAATTCCCCAAATGGCACCCATTCATTTTGAGCTTATTGCGGATTCCGTAAGCTCTGAGGGATATCATGTTGAGTTACTACGAGATTGTACCCCAAAAACCGTGGAAACCGGTTTAAAGTATGTTAATAATGATGCTTGTTATCCATCTATTTTAACAACAGGACAATTCATAGAGGCTTTGGAATCTGGAAAATATGATGTAAATAAAACAGCCTTAATTATGTCGCAAACTGGTGGGGGATGTCGTGCCACCAACTATATCGGCTTTATCCGTAAGGCGTTAAAGGATGCCGGTTTTGAAAATGTTCCTGTTATTTCCTTTAATGTTGTTGGTATGGAGAAAAACCCAGGATTTTCTTTAACCATTCCATTAATGGAACGCTTGTTACGTAGTATTATTTATGGGGACTTATTACAAAAAATGCTAACAAAGAATAGGGCTTATGAAGTTCATAAAGGAGAAACTAAAAAGCTATTTGATACTTGGATGGAAAAATGCAAATGTATTTTAAAAGATGGTTCTACAAAGCAGTTTAAACAAAGCATTTATGATATCGTAGAAGATTTCGAAAAAATTGAACTTGATACTTCTGTTTTAAAGCCAAAAGTTGGAGTAGTTGGAGAAGTGCTTATTAAATATCATCCTTTTGGAAATAACTTTGTGGCAGAACTTTTAGAACAAGAAGGGGCAGAAGTCATTTTGCCAGATTTTATGGGGTTTGTGAATTTTATGGCAACACATAAAATTACGTTCAATCATTTATTAAAAATCAATAAAACGTCCTCTAAAATATCAAAAGTGGCTATTAAGTTAATCGATATTTTAGAAAAAGATTTAAAACTTGCTTTATCAAAATCGAAGAAAAATTATTTACCACCTTGTGATATTTGGCATTTAGAAGATAAGGTAAAAGATGTGTTATCCATTGGAAACCAAACTGGCGAAGGATGGTTCTTAACAGCAGAAATGATTGAGTATATTGAAAATGATATTCCAAATATTATTTGTGTACAGCCATTTGCCTGTTTACCAAATCATGTTGTAGGAAAGGGCGTTATAAAAACCATTCGTTCCAAATACCCAGAAGCAAATATTTCGCCAGTTGATTACGACCCTGGAGCAAGCCAATCAAATCAAACCAATCGTATTAAGTTATTAATGACAGTTGCCAAAGATAATTTAAAATTAAAGGAAAAATCATCTCAAAAAATATTAGAAGAAAACACTTTTGAAAAAGACTCCGAAAATTCTTCTCCTTCAATAAAAAAATAAATTTAATTTTAAGAAAATATTTATTATTTAAAATAACTTATAAAAAGGAAGAAAAATATTTTGCATTTTTCTTCCTTTTTATGCTATACCTAGCATAAAATATTCAAAATATTTATAAATACAGACATTCTTTATCCCAATTTTGTCGATATTTCTAACATCAGTTTTATCTACTTATTATAGTTTTGTCGTTTTATACTTATAGACAAAATTTTGCGTTTTTACGGTTTTTATTGTCTTATGTAAAATAATTTGCGTTTTAAACTCATTTTTTACTTTCTTTGCATCCGTAGATTTTCCAAAGATTTTTTGGTTTTCTAATATTTATGTCTACACTTTTTATTTTAGTTTCCATGAAAAAGAAGCACTTTTCACAAGTTTTAACATTACATAAAATTCATGTGTGCAAATTGAGGACAAAAGACACTCTCTTTCTCCCATTATTTTCTTCATACAGCTAAATTCTCTTTCCTTTAAACTTCCTTTATCCCTATTACAAAAAACCATTTTTACTATTTTTTTACTTTTGTCCATTTACTCTAGATTACGCCTTCTCTAAAATCTCATCAAACTAACTTGTATTATTCTATTCCTACAACCTTTTTCTCAATATGCCAATTTTTATATTTTCTTTCTATTTTTTTATATTTTACATCAGCATTTTTATATTTTCTTTTGCTACTTTGTAACCTAGCTCATATAAATAATCAATTTTATTTATATCTAATAATTCTATATTTTTGGTTTTTATTTTTAATAATTCATCTGCTCCTGCTAATTCGTAATTTGATAATTCATAAGATAATATATCAATTGCATTACTTATAATATTAATAATATTTTTTTCTTTTTCTCGATTGGTATTTATTTCTTTTTCAAAAACGACCGATATTACTTTTTCTGCTCCTTGTATTTTTGTTAATTTCCATGGAATATTTTCTCTTATTCCGCCATCTATTAATTTTGTATTTTTATATTCACATGGTGAAAATACTCCTGGATAGGAACAACTAGCTTGAACTGCTTTTCCTATTTCACAATCATAAATATATTGAATATCATTTGAATATATTGTCCTATTATTTTTAGAAGAAAATACATATAATTTTCCATCATATAAATCAACAGATGGAATAATTAAATTCTTTTTTATTTGATTAATATTTTTTATTCCTTTTTTTTCGCATGCCATATTAATTATTTTTTTTATTTTATTTCCATTGGTTAATCCATCAATTATAATTTTTCTTTTTATGATTAATCCCCATATTCCCTTTATTATATTGATACCATCAACATATTTTATTTCTTTACAATATTTTTTAAATAATTCATAGATTTCTTTTGAGGTATATCCACATGCAGATAGTGCGGCTACGATGCTTCCTGATGATGTACCAGAAATATAATCAAATGTAATTCCTTCTTCTTCAAATGCTCGTAATACGCCAATATGTGCTGCTCCTTTTACTCCTCCTCCAGCAAAACAAATTCCCATTTTCATATTCTTCACCCTATATAATTCTATGTTTTCTTATTTTTTATATTCTTTTTCGTATTAAAAAAAGCACGAAAACAAATATATTTTCGTGCTTTTTTGGCGGAGATTGAGGGATTTGAACCCTCGCGGCCACTTACGCAACCCTAACAGTTTAGCAAACTGTCCCCTTCAACCACTTGGGTAAATCTCCATAAAAAATGGCGCAGAGGGTGGGATTCGAACCCACGGTAGGCTATAAACCTACGCCAATTTTCAAGACTGGTGCCATAAACCAACTCGACCACCTCTGCATGTGTTACCGACTTTCGTCGGTAACAGTATATATATTAGCACATTTTACTCTCAATTGTCAATAGAAATTTTTGGATTTTTAGATATTTGCTAACCTTTTAATGAGCTTTTATTAGTTTATCAAACATATTGGCTACTTCTTGGACTATTTTCTCATATAGGTAAGAGTACAAATTCATTGCTGTTTCTATATTAATAGACCTAATTGACGAATATTTTTTTGGTTGTGTCCTTATTTTAACTAATAGTGAAGCATGTGAATGTCTTAAATCATACATACGTACAATTAATAAATTATATTTTTCCTTGGACGCTTTAAATTTCGTTTTAAGGCTTTTTTATCTTTTTTTAATAATATTATGTCTCTATTTATTTTCATATCTTGCCATTTTTATTATCATTTTTTATAATTTTTTTGATTATTTTATTTATTTACTCTTTTATATATTATTTGTTATATCTTCTACTTTATACTTAAATGTTGTTACTTACTTTTTATTATATTTTAATTCTTATTTTTTTACTATTATATATAGCATTTTTATCCTCTGACTTGTACTTTATATTTAATATCTTATTATTCATTTTGTTCTTTACTCTTATTAGTTTTCTTCTTTTGTTATTTATTTGTTTTTATTATTTACTTTATATTTCGCTTTGTTATTTTGTATTTTACTTTTTATACTTTTTTATTTTTATTCTCTATTTTATATTTTTGTTTTTATATTTTTTTATTTTTATCTCCTATTTTATATTTTCCTTTTTTATACTTTTTATTTCTATTCTCTATTTTATATTTTTGATTTTTATACTTTTTATTCTTTATTTTATATTTTTCTTTTTTATACTTTTTTATTTTTATTCTCTATTTTATATTT
>CAOJHH010000033.1 GCA_948436025.1 uncultured Clostridium sp.
GTCTCCTATTTTATATTTTTCTTTTTTATACTTTTTTATTTTTATTCTTTATTTTGTATTTTCTTTTTTATACTTTTTTATTTTTATTCTCTATTTTATATTTTTGTTTTTATACTTTTTTATTTTTGTCTCCTATTTTATATTTTTCTTTTTTATACTTTTTTATTTTTGTCTCCTATTTTATATTTTTCTTTTTTATACTTTTTTATTTTTATTCTCTATTTTATATTTTTCTTTTTTATACTTTTTTATTTTTATTCTCTATTTTATATTTTTCTTTTTTATATCTTTTTATTATTGTTCTCTATTTATATTTTTTTTATATTTAATTTATTTTTACATTACGTATTTGGTTTTATCTTTCTTTCTTTTTATTTTTGTTTGTTTTTTATTAATTTATTATTTATTTTATTTTTTTATTATTTATTTTTTAATTTTTTTGTGTAATCGCCAAAGTGCCTACGTATGTAAGCTTTTTTTATGTTTTTATTTTTTTTGTTATTTTTAAATAAATATAAAAATAATTATATTTATTTGTATTTATTGTTTTTTAATTCTAAAAAAATATTTTTTGTTTGTTGTTTGGCAAATTTTTGTTTTGGTTTGCGAAAAGTGTTTCGCTTTTTCTTTCTTCTTTTCGTTTTTGTTTTGATTTCTTTTTGTTAACTTTACTTTTTTAAAACTTTTTTCGTTTTTTCTTGTTTTATGTATTCTTTTCTTCTGTTTTGTCTGTTTTTTCTTTTTTCTTTGTTCCGTTAGGGTTTGCTGTCGTTTTTTTCTTGCTTTTTTTGTTGTTTCTTTTTTTGTTTTGTTTTTTATTCTCTATTTTTAGCGCGGTTCTTGTTTTTTTGTTTTACATAATTTTTATATTTGCTTTTGTTTCATGTTTAGAATGTTTGTTCTTGTTTTTATGTATGATTTTTGTGTTTCATTATCTTTGCTTTTTCCTTGAATTCCCTAGTGTTTTTTCTTGTTTTGTTGAGTTTTAAAATCTTTTTGTTTTTATTTCTGTTGCCCCTCTTTTTTCCTTATTCACTTTTCTTTGCCAAATATAATGCTTTTGTGTTTTATGTTTACTATTTGTCTTTTGGGTGTGCTATTTTTTTGCTTTTTCTTCTTCTACTGCCTTTCATTTTTCCTTGTTTTTCTTGTTGTCTTTTTTACAATTCTTCTTTTTTTCTCTTTTTCTTACTATTTCCAAGCGTTTTTGGTGTTCGGTATAAGAACTTTCTTGCTTTCGCAATAACAAAAAAAGTAGCTCATTTACAAGAAATGAACTACTTTTTTTGTTGATTTTATGCCTTCATTGCCTTTTCTATGGCTTGTTTTTCTTCTTCAGATAAGGTATAGGTCGATACCCCTTTTTCTACTGGTTTTGCATATATATTTGACATATCTCTTGAGTAAATTCCATTTAAAACGACTCCTGTGTTCTCTTTATTTAGTAGTGCTAACGTGAAACTTAAGTCACTTCCTGTGTCTTTAAAGGCGCTATAACGTATCAATCCTACTTTTTGAATACATCCTGCAACTCCTGTCTCTAATTGTTGAATTCCTTTTTTTAATGTTTCATTTTCTTTTTTTACTTCTTCTACTTGCTTCACATATTTCTCTAACGATTCTTGTATATTTTCTCCATTTCCAACCTTATTCATGAAGGATGCGTAATTTCTTCTTATTTTGCCCAATTTTACGATATTGGTGATGTATAATATAATTAGTATCATAATAAAAATTATGAGCCCTAAATCGAAATATGGCGCTTCTAAAATATTCAGTATGCTTTCCATTCTATTTTCTTTCCTCCTCTTACTTAATTAAGTCTAATATTCTTTCTAAATCATCGTTGTTGGCATATTCTATTACAATTTTTCCTTTTCTTTTTCCTGCTTCTAATTTTACTTTTGTACCAAAAAATCCTTGAAAACTATCTTCTATATCACGATAGATGGCTTCGTATCTTTCATCTTGCTTTTTCATTTTCTTTTTTTGTTGTACTTTTTTTTCAACTTCTCTTACACTTGCTCCCATTTCTAGTAATCGAAGTGCCATTTGATATTGTTTTTCATTATCTTCAATGGCAAGTAAGCTTCTAGCATGTCCTTCTGTTAATTTGTTTTGTTGTACTAGTTCGATCACTCTTGGGTCTAAGTTTAATATTCTTACGGTATTGGCTATACTGCTTCTACTTTTTCCTAATATTTCAGATACTTGTTGTTGTGTTAGTCCATATTCTTCCATTAATTCTTTTATTCCGACTGCTTTTTCATAGGCATTTAAGTCTTCTCTTTGTACATTTTCAATTAATGCAATTTCTTTGTTTTTTCTTTCATCGCCTTCTCTTACAATGGCTGGTATTTCTGTTAATCCTGCTTTTTTGGAAGCTCTCCATCTTCTTTCTCCTGCAACAATCTCATAGTAATCACCTTTTTTTACAACAATGATTGGTTGTATTACCCCATATCGACTGATAGATTCTGCTAATTCTTCTAATGCTTCTTCGTCAAAATGTTTTCTTGGTTGATTGCGATTTGGTTCTACTTGTGTTATTTTTAGTTTTTCGATGACTTCATTTTCTTTTAAGGTTTCTTCTACATCTACATTGCTTGCAAATAATGCATCTAACCCTTTTCCTAACCCTGTTTTCTTTACCATTTTCCTTCCTCCTATTTCATGTGTTTTGGTTTTTTGACAACATCATTTCTTCTTAGTAATTCATTTACAAATTTGTCATAACTTCTTGCCCCTTTTGAATGTCCGTCATATTCTGTAATTGGCATTCCATAGCTTGGTGCTTCGCTTAATTTTACGTTTCGCGGTATTACCGTTTTATATACTTTATCTCCAAAGTATTTTTTTACCTCATTTACTACTTGGTTTGATAGGTTTGTCCTTACATCATACATGGTAAGAAGAGCACCTTCTATTTCTAAGTTTTTATTCAAATGCTTTTTTACAAGATTGATGGTATTCATAAGTTGTCCTAACCCCTCCAAGGCATAGTATTCACATTGAATAGGAATTAATACACTATCTGCTGCAGTAAATGCATTTAGTGTAATTAATCCTAACGATGGTGGACAATCAATAATCATATAATCATATTGATGTTTTACTTCTTCTAATTTTTCTTTTAACCTTTGCTCTCTTGACATCATGGAAACAAGCTCTACCTCTGCCCCAGCTAAGTTGATATTGGATGGACAAACTTTTAGATTTTTGCTTTTGGTTTGTACTAATGTTTCCTCCATTTTGATATCTTCTACTAATAGTTCATATACTGATTTTTGCGTTGGTCCTTGTAAGCCTATTCCACTGGTTGCATTTCCTTGTGGATCTGCATCAATCAAGATTACCTTTTTCCCTTTTTTCGCAAGTAATGCGCTTAAAGTGATTGAAGTTGTAGTCTTTCCTACTCCTCCCTTTTGATTTGCTACTGCAATAATTTTTCCCAAAGTCATCCCTCCATATATAAAATTTTGACATATTAATCATATAAAAAACTATTCCATATGTCAATAAATTTCATAAAATTTTTTCAATTTATTGTATTGGTTGTTTTGATGGGGTTCCCGCTTTTCTTGGGTATGAATTTGGCGTTTCTTTCGTCTTTTTTATTATGATTAGAGTTCTTTTTATATCTGAGCTTGGTAGTGTAAATTCTTTTATCGCTTCTATTTCTCCTCCTAATGTGCTAATTGCGGTTTTACTATTTTCAATTTCTTCCCCTTTGTTTGCTTTCATACAAATACATTTTCCACCAATTTTAACAAATGGTAATAGGTATTCTACCAAAGTAGCAAGTGGTGCAACTGCTCTTGACACTGCAATATCGAATTGCTCTCTTAGTTTCTTATTTTTTCCTGCTTCTTCTGCTCTTACATGATGTGTCGTTATATTTGATAATTCTAATGTCTTAATTACCTCATTTAAGAAATTAATTCTTTTTGCTAAGGAGTCTATTAATGTAATCGATACATTTTCTTTCGCTATTTTTACTGGAATTCCTGGGAATCCTGCTCCTGTTCCTACATCTATAATGCTTGCATTATTTTCTAAGTATGGGGTAATTGTTAATGAGTCTATAAAATGCTTTTGTAAGATTTCGTAATCTTCGGTAATTGCTGTTAAGTTCATTTTTTCATTCCACTTCTTTAATATTTCCATATAGTTATAAAACATCTCTAGTTGTTCTTCTTTTAATATCGTATTACTCTTCCCTGCTTGTTCTTTTAAATTTTGCTTCCATGTTTCTTTTTCCATATTCCCCCTCCTCTTTTTTATTCTTGTTTTGTTCTAAGTAAATTAGTAACACTGAAATATCGGCTGGAGAAACACCCGATATTCTAGATGCTTGTCCAACGGATATTGGTTTGTATTTATCTAATTTTTGTCTTGCCTCTAATCGTAATCCTTTTATTTGGCTATAGTCAATTTCTTGTGACAATGATTTATTCTCTAATTTGCTTGCTTTTTCCACTTGTGCTAGTTGTAAATTGATATATCCCTCATATTTTATTTGAATTTGTACTTCTTCTTTTTCTTGTTTGCTTAATATTGGTCTTTCTTCATCAATCGTGCTTAAGTCTTCGTATGTAATTTCAGTACGTTTTAATAAATCCGATAACTTAACCCCTGTTTCTATTTTTGATGTTCCCAAGCTTTTTAATAACTCATTTACTTCTTTTGTTGGTTTAATTGTCTTTTCTTTCATACGTTTAATTTCTACTTCTATTCTTTCTTTCTTTTTGCAAAAAGCTTGATATCTTTCTTCTTTTATTAATCCTACTTCATGCCCTATTTTCGTTAATCGTAAGTCTGCATTATCTTGTCTTAATAAAAGACGATATTCTGCTCTCGAAGTCATCATACGATATGGTTCATTGGTACTTTTGGTAACAATATCATCAATTAAAACACCAATATATGCTTCATCTCTTCCTAATACAATTGGTTCTTTACCATCTAGTTTTCTTACTGCATTGATACCTGCAATAATTCCTTGTGCTGCTGCTTCTTCATAACCAGATGTCCCATTAATCTGCCCAGCAAAAAACATTCCCCCTATTTTCTTACTTTCTAACGATATTTTTAATTGGGATGGTTCAATACAGTCATATTCAATGGCATATGCTGGTCTTGTAAACTCTGCTTTTTCTAATCCTGGTATGGTTCGATACATTACAATTTGCACATCTTCTGGTAAAGAAGAACTCATTCCTTGTATATACATTTCATTTGTATTCTCCCCCATTGGTTCTACAAAAATCTGATGTCTCTCCTTATCCGCAAACCTTACTACTTTATCTTCAATGGAAGGACAATAGCGAGGTCCCGTTCCCTCTATCTTCCCCGCATATAATGGTGAACGATGTAAATTAGCACGTATAATCTTGTGTGTCTCTTCGTTTGTGTATGTTAAATAGCACGGTTCTTGTTTCTTATTTCCTATTTCGTCTTCAAAGGAGAACATTTCAATTTCAACATCTCCTTCTTGAAGCTCCATTTTTGAAAAGTCGATACTGTTCCTGTTAATTCTTGCTGGTGTTCCTGTTTTAAATCTTAATAGCTCAATTCCTAAGTTCTTCAAACAATCCGATAATCGATTTGCTGGAAACACCCCATCTGGTCCACTTTCAAAAGACACTTCCCCAATATGTATCTTTCCTTTCAAATAAGTACCAGTCGCCAATATAACCGCCTTCACCTTATAAATCGCACCAATATTCGTCTCAACACTCTCCACCTGATTATCCTTCACACTAATATTCACAATCTCTGCCTGCTTTATATACAAATTCTCTTGTTTCTCTAAAGTATGCTTCATCTCCATATGATATCGCTTTCGGTCTGCCTGCGCCCTTAACGAATACACCGCCGGTCCCTTCGACTTATTTAACATTTTAATCTGTATATAAGTCTTATCAATATTCTTCCCCATTTCCCCGCCAAGCGCATCGATCTCTCTTACCAAATGCCCTTTCGAACTCCCACCTATATGTGGATTACAAGGCATATTAGCAATCGCCTCTAAACTAATCGAAAACAACAACGTTCTCTTCCCTAACCTAGCCGAAGCAAGCGCAGCCTCACACCCCGCATGCCCAGCACCAATCACTGCTACATCATATTCTCCCGCTTGATAACTCATCTCTCTCTCCTCTCCATGTTTTTCATGAAACAAAAACACCTGTTTGTAATTATTTTTCCTCATTTAAAGCACTTTCTATCAACAATCCCCGTCTCAAACCAGCGTGAATGTAATACTACGAATAGAAAAAAAAGAGTTCGACCTACAAAACCCAATGCTTACTCCCAAGCATAGTGTGTCACATCATTCCAAAAAACCACCAACGCTAAAACGCCTTGAAGAACGGAATTTTTTTCTATTCGTAGTATTACATGGAAGTGGACGTCAGAATCAATCCTTCAATCCAACACCCCGTTCCTCGTAATTACTCTCAAAATCAATTTTAAACACTTTTAATCAATTTAACATGTAACAATCCTATTAAGTTATAAAATCGTCCCAAATCAAATCCTCGCATCTCACTTTCCTAAACAAAACTTAGCAAAGATTTCATTGATAATTTCTTCCGACACCGTCTCCCCCGTAATCTGTCCTAAAGCCTCCAAAATCGCCTTAATCGATAATCCCACCATATCAATCGGCATTCCTTCCTCATTCGCCAAAAGAGCCTTCCTTGTCTCTTCTATCGCCTGCACAATAATCTGCTTATGACGCACATTTGTAATCACCGTATCATAATCCACCTGTATCTCATCTAATCGAAAACGCTTTTCAATCTCTCGGTAAATCTCTTCTATCCCTTCTCTACTCTTCGCAGATATCCTAATAATCGTCTGATTTGGAAACCTCTTTTCAAGCTCCTCTTGCACCGCATTATCCTTACAAATATCCATTTTATTAATCACAAACACACACTTTTTCTCTTTTACCATTTCAACAATCTGCTCGTCTTCCTTAGAAAATGTCCTACTACCATCAAAAATAGCAATCACAAAATCCGCTTCTTCCACACTCTTTTTCGAACGCTCAATTCCAATTTGTTCTACTTTATTATCTGCCTTTCGAATCCCCGCTGTATCAATCATATTAATTGGAATTCCTCTTACGGAAATAGACTCTTTGATAATATCTCGAGTGGTTCCTTCCACATCTGTAACAATCGCCCTTTCCTCTTTCAAAATAGCATTTAATAAAGACGATTTCCCCGCATTTGGCTTACCAACAAGAGCAACACCAATCCCTTCTTTTACAATTCTTCCAACTTCAAAACTATCTTTCAAAGTAATTAATTTCTCTTGCACTTGTTTTAATACCTTTTCCGCCTTTTTCTTATTTACTTCCTCTACATCGTATTCCGGATAATCAATCGAAACCTCTACTTCTACCATAATTTGCATAAGCAAATCTCTTATCTTCTTTATTTCTCTTGATAACCCTCCTTCTAACTGCTGTATGGACGCCTTCGATTCTTTTTGGGTTTTAGCATTAATCACATCTATGACTGCTTCTGCTTGTGATAAATCTATCCTTCCATTTAAAAAAGCTCTTTTGGTGAATTCTCCCGGTTCCGTAAGCGTTGCTCCGTTTTGTAAACACAATTCTAATATTTTTTGGACAATATACATCCCGCCATGTGATTGAATCTCACACAAATCTTCTTTGGTATAACTATTGGGTGCTTTAAAAAAAGAAACCAAAACTTCATCAATAATCTTCTCTTCTTCTACAATATAGCCATATTTAATACGATACCCTTTTATCTTTTCAAAATCCATCTCCTGTTTTGGCTTAAAAATCTTTTGTAATACTTGGTATGTCTTACTTCCGCTCATTCTTACAATTCCAATTCCTCCAATTCCCGGTGCGGTTGATATTGCTACAATGGTACTCATGACATTTTTCTCCTTTTTTTCGATAATAAAAAGTCAAAATACAGATAATTCATAAGATTTTTTCTTATTCTTTTGAATCCGAACTTTGACTTCCGATTTTTATTTTATTTTTTTATTATTTATTTATTATTTTTTTAATTTAATGATAAAAAATAATAAAAATTCTTTTTATTTTATTCTTATTTGTTGTTGTAATTTTGTCTTACGGAAATAACCACTTTACGGTATGGTTCCTCTCCAACACTTGATGTTACTACTCGTTTACTATTTTGTAGTTTTGTATGTATAATTTTTCTTTCATATGCTGTCATTGGTTCTAGTGTAATCGATTTTTTCGTTCTAGCTACCGTTTTTTCTAATTTATCTGCTAATTCTTCTAATGATTTTTCTCTTCTTTCTTTATATCCACAAATATTTAAAATAACTCTTACTTTATATTCTGAATTTTTACTTGCTATGGAAGATAAAATAATTTGTAATTGATTTAATACTTCTCCTCTATGCCCAATTAAATAATTTAAGTCATCTCCATTTATATCAATTTTTAAATATCCTTCCTCTTGTTTTACTTCATAATGAATATCCTTGCTTGGAAGAGTTTTACTCCATTTTGTTAAAAATTCCTCTACTTGTTTTATTGCTTGTCCAAAATCAGTATGAGCCATTTCTTCTTTGTTTCGTTTTACTTTTTCAATCTTTACTTCTTTTTTGCTAGTAATTTGTACTTTTACCACTCTAGGAGCTAAAATACTAAAGAAACTTCTTTTATCTTCATTTTCTAGTACTTTTATTTCAGCATCTTCTTTTGTTATCCCTAAGGCTTTAAGTCCCTTTTCAATTGCTTCGCCGTGTTGTTTTTCCTTCAAATATCTTTGCCTCTGCCATTATTCCTCCTCCTCTTCCTCTTTCATCCATTTATTCAAAATAAATCGTTCTAATATCATTAATACATTATTTACTAACCAATATAGTGCAAGCCCCAATGGCGCAAGAATCGCAATTGACACACTCATCACTGGCATAATATAACTCATACTCTTATTAGCTTGTGCCACAGCATCCATTTCATTGGTCTCTTCTTCTCCCTCTTTCTTTTTTACTTTTTGCATATTGGTAGTCATTCTCATAGATACAAAAGATGTTAAAACATATAATGCTGGAATAATATAAACTCGAATGTCCGAAGCATTTTGTGAAGGAACACTACTTAAATCTAATCCTAAAAAGTCCATATTAAGACGTACTCTTTCGTCTTGCTCCCCTTTTTCGCGAATAATTAAAATTTCTGGATATGGATTATTTTTATTTTCTTCTACTTCTTGAACCTCATTCGTATATTGTTCAATTATGCTTGGTTCAACCTTTACCATATGGGTAAGTGGACTTTTTACTAAAAAGAATACTGCAAAGAGTAATACAATTTGAACAATCCCACTTAAGCATCCACTAAATGGACTCATTCCTTCTCTTTTATATAAATCCATCGTTTCCTGACTTAATTTCTCTGGATTATTTTTATATTTCTCTTGTATTTCTCTTGATTTAGCTTGTATTTTTGCTGATTTTTTCATTGTCTTCTGTTGTTTTATTGAAATTGGTAGCATAATAATCTTCAATACAACAGAAAATAGGATAATCGCCAAACCATAGTTATGAATTAGTTGATATAAAAAATTTAACACATATCCAAATAAATTTGCTAAAAAAGATATCATATTTCTCTCCTTTTCCCTTTTACTTTAAAGGGTCATATCCACCTTTTGAAAAGGGATTACATTTAAAAATTCTTTTGATTCCTAATATTAGTCCTTTTGTTACTCCATACTTTTGAATGGCTTGTTTGGTATATTCTGAACAACTTGGATAATACTTGCAATGCACACCAAAATATTGAAGCACTTTCGAGATATATTTTTGATAAAAACGAATCCAAAAAAGAACACATCGTTTCATGATAACATTCCTATCTTTTTCAAAATATCCATCATATCTTTCTTAATATTTTGAAAAGTAGCTTGTCTAATATCTTGTTTCTTCTTCCACAAAAAAACAAGATGATACCCTGTTTCTAACTCTTCTTCTAACAAACGATAATTTTCAAAAATCAATCGTTTAATACGATTTCTCTTTACGGCTTTGGCTACTTTCACACCAACCGCAATTCCAATACGATTCATTGGACTTTGGTGTTTTGTAACAAATACATACAAAAACCTTCCCGAATAATACTTACCCTTTGTTAATACTTTTTTGAATTCATAATTTTTCTTTAATTTCACCGTTTTTTTCATAATTATCACTCTTTACATGGAAAAAAGAGCCACACCAAATGTGGCCCAAAACTTAAGCACTTAATTTTTTTCTTCCTTTAGCACGTCTAGCCTTTAATATATTTCTTCCTGCTCTTGTTTTCATTC
Source organism: uncultured Clostridium sp. (assembly GCA_948436025.1). Lineage (GTDB taxonomy): Bacteria > Bacillota > Clostridia > TANB77 > CAG-508 > RGIG8482. The sequence continues at coordinate 10,341 of CAOJHH010000033.1, forward strand.
TTTTCATGAAACCATGTTCTTTTTGTTCTTGTCTCTTTTTTGGTTGAAATGTTCTTTTCATTTTGCACCTCCTAATTCTTTATTCCGTAAGTCATCTATGAAATTTTCTTACTTTCAAAATAAGTAGTGTTATTATATACTACCTCTCCCCCTTTTGTCAAGCAATGTTCCGTAGATTTTACGAATTTTAACAAATATGCCCTATTTTTCCAAACTTTTTTAACAATTTTTTCTTACGCATACTTGCCTTTGAGAAAAATTATCCACATTTTTTTAAAAATTTTCCACATTGCTATTGACGAAATTCTTTCTTTTTTGATATGATAGGTGGGCAATGAATAAAAGATATTATTTTTATACAAAGGAAAACTTTTATCGATTTTATTTAGAACAAATGTTATCAACATTTGTGGATAAGTATGTGGATAAGTTAGTTTTTTATTTTTTGTAACGATATAAATGAAAAGAATTATCCCTGTGGAAGGAATGAAGAAATCATGCAAAATGAATTAAGCGAATTTTTTATGCAAGCAAAAGATTTATTAAGAAAAGAAATGTCGGAAATTTCTTTTAATACTTGGTTTAAAGACTTAGAACTATTAGAAAAAAATGGTGACACTTATGTATTAGGTGTTACTTCTGAATTTCAAAAAGATGCTATTATGGGGCGTTATTTTGATTTAATTTTAAATACCTTTAAATATATTACAAATTCAGATTGTAAGATTGCCGTAAGGGAAAATGGGTATGTCCAAAACCAAGCAGAACAAAAAGATGGAAATCCAGATTCGGTTAGTACAATTTCTGGATATTCTAGTTCATTTTTAAACCCAAAATATACTTTCGATACTTTTGTGGTTGGCGATAGTAACCGTTTTGCACACGCTGCGGCACTAGCAGTAGCCGAATCTCCTGCAACCTCTTATAATCCTTTGTTTTTATATGGGGGAGTAGGATTAGGAAAAACTCACTTAATGCATGCCATTGGAAATGAAATTCTAAAAAGTGACCATTCCGCAAGAGTTTTATATGTTACTTCTGAGAAATTTACCAATGAATTAATTAATGCCATAAAAGATAATACCAATGAAGCTTTTCGTAATTATTACCGAAATGTGGATGTTTTATTAATTGATGATATTCAATTTATTGCAGGAAAAGAGAAAATTCAAGAAGAATTTTTCCATACTTTTAATACATTACATGAAAGTGGAAAACAAATTATTCTTTCAAGTGACCGACCACCAAAAGAAATTAAACTACTAGAAGACCGCTTAAAATCTCGTTTTGAATGGGGACTTATTGCAGATATTTCAAATCCAGATTACGAAACACGTCTTGCTATTTTAAGAAAAAAAGCCCAATCTGACCACATTCAAATTGATGATATGATTCTTTCGAATATTGCAACAAAAATAGATACCAACATTCGAGAATTAGAAGGCGTCCTAAACAAAATGATTGCAAAAGCATCTTTAACACATAGTCCACTAAGCCTAGAAATGGCGGAAAAAGCAATTAATGATATTGTCTCTCAAAAAGAAAAAGTCGTTTCTTGTGAATCCATACAAGAAGTGGTTTCCAAATATTTTAACATCAATCCAAAAGATTTAAAAAGCTCAAAACGTTCCAACGATTTAGCTTATCCGAGACAAATTGCTATGTACTTATGTAGGGATGTTGCTCAAATGCAACTGGCAAAAATAGGGGAATACTTTGGAAAAAGAGACCATACCACAGTTATGCATGCTTGTAGAAAAATTGAAGCAGAAATAAAAGAAAATGGAAACACAAAATTAATTGTGGAAAGTGTGAAAAACTTATTATTAAATGCAAACTAGTTTATATTTCCGTAAGAAAATTCAATTTTTTAAAAATATTGTTTGTTAAACTTTCGTTTTTATTACAATATGCAATTCCTTCTTACGGAAGAGCTTGATTAGTTATTCACAAATTCTATGTTAATATCCTGTTAACACCTTGTTAATAACCACTTATTCACAAATGAAAAAGAAAAGATGTGGAAATATCTTTTGGTTATTCACAAAATAATCCACTTAGATTTTCTTACGGATAACTTCGATTACTTCACTTTTACACCAAATCCACATCACCTAATACTATTACTACTAAAATTATTTATATTATTAAAGGAGAGAGGAAAATGAAACTTGTATGCCAAAAGGATAAAATCTTAAAAGCCCTTAATTCCGTAATAAAAGCAGTAGCATCTAAAACAACAATGCCTATTTTAGAAGGAATTTTAATTCGAACCAATGATAATGAAATAAAATTAACCACCTATGATTTAGAAATTGGAATTGAATACATTATGGAAGCAGAAGTAAAAGAACAAGGATGTACCGTAGTAAATGCTATCATGTTTAGTGAAATCATCCGTAAATTACCAGATACTGAAATCAATATCACTATAAATGAAAATAATTTGCTTGTCATTGAATGTGAAGGTTCTTTATATAAACTAGCAACCATGAACCCAGAAGAATTCCCAGAATTACCAAAAATAGAAGTAGAAAACTCCATTACCATAGAACAAAATACACTAAGAAATATGATACGAAAAACAATATTTGCAACTAGTATCGAAGAAAATAGACCAATTTTTACCGGATGTTTATTCCAAACCATTGAAAACAAATTAAATGTTGTAGCCGTAGATGGTTTTCGTCTTGCATGGAATAGTACCAATTTAAATAATAAAACCAATTCCTTTAGTGCAGTTATTCCTGGAAAAACCTTAAATGAAGTAAACAAAATTATCTTAGATTCGTTTGATCCAATTCAAATTGGTGTTTCTAAAAATCAAGCCTTATTTGAAATGGACAACTGCAAAATAGTAACCCGATTGCTAGATGGAGAATTCTTAAATTATCAAAATGTCATTCCAGAAAAATGGGAAACAAGAGTAAGAGCAAATAAAAATAATTTACAAGATTGTTTTGAAAGAATTAGTTTAATATCAGCATCATCAACCGAAAAAGAAAAGAAATATCCAGTAAAAGTTATGGTAGATATCGGAAAAGTAACCATATCTTGTACCAACCAAACAGGAGATGCCAAAGAAGAACTATATGTTTCTACAGAAGGGATGAATTTAGAGGCTGGCTTTAATCCAAAATATTTCTTAGATGCCTTAAAAGTTATTGAGGATGAAGAAATATTTGTTGACTTCGGCTCGAATATATCGCCTTGTGTGATAAGACCAGTAGGAGAAGGCGATTATACTTATATGATTTTACCAATTCGTTTAAAAGAATAACTTTAGGAGAAAAGAATGTACTTAAAAAGAATAAAATTAGTCAATTTTCGAAATTATAAAGAACAACAAATTGAATTAGGTCCCAATATGAATTTGTTTTTTGGAGAAAATGCACAAGGGAAAACCAACATATTAGAAGCGGTTTTTCTATGTGCGATTGGAAAATCATTTCGAGCCAAAAAAGAAAAAGAGTTAATCAATTTAGAGGAAAAGCAAGCATTTGTTGAAATGGAATATGAAAAAAGTGATAGAAGTGGCAAAATAAAAATTATATTCGATGATAAAAAAAATATTTATCTAAATGATGTAAAACAAAATAAACTAAGCGATATCCTTGGAAAAATTAATATGGTAATGTTTAGTCCAGATGATATGGAAATACTAAAAAGCAGTCCAGCGAAAAGAAGAAGATTTCTAAACATCATGATTAGCCAATTACGACCACACTATGTACACTCTTTAAACATGTATCAAAAAACACTAGAACAAAGGAACAACTATTTAAGACAAATTCTAAATAATAATAAACCAGTAGAAATGCTGGAAATTTGGGACGAAAGTTTAGCAAACTATGCCAAAGAAGTATATGAATATAGACGAGAATTTGTAGAAAAAATAAAAGAAAAGATCTTTAACATTCACGGTCAAATTACAAATCAAAAAGAAGAATTAAAATTAAAATACCTATCGGACTGCGAAGACAAAGAGAAGTATAAAGAAGAATTAAGAAAATCAAGAACATCAGACATTGAAAGAGGGTATACACAAAAAGGAATTCATAGAGATGATATTTACTTTTTTATCAACAAAAAACAAGTAAACATCTACGGCTCTCAAGGACAGAACCGAACCGTTATCTTATCTTTAAAATTAGCAGAACTTGAAATTATAAAAGACGAAACAGAGGAATATCCTATTTTGCTATTGGATGATTTCATGTCAGAATTAGATGAAAACCGTAGAGAAAACTTTTTAAAGAATATTCATAATACACAAATTCTAATTACTTGCACCGATGAATTCACAATTTGTGAAAAAATGTGCAAAACATTTCAAGTAAAAAACGGAAATGTGGAAAATAAAAAGGAATAGGAGAAAATATGTATTTACACATTGGAAAAGATGAAATGATAAAAAAAGAAAATATATTGTGGATATTAGATTATAAGGGCTTAAAAGAAAACAAAACCTTTCAAGAATTTTTTAATCATATCCCAAAAGAAGATAAAATCGATATTAGCCAAAAACAGCCCAAAACAGCCATTATCACAAAAGAAAACAATAAATTAAAAGCCTATATTTCCAACATATCATCCAACACTTTGGCCAAACGAAAATTTTTAGAATTAAAAAAATAGACTTGCATTTTTTAAAATTAAGGTTATAATAGAAAAGCAAACTCTTAAGGAGGAAAAAGAATGGAAAAATTTGAACACGAATATGGAGCAGAACAAATTCAAGTATTAGAAGGTCTTGAAGCCGTAAGAAAAAGACCAGGAATGTATATTGGTAGTGTATCGGTAAGAGGACTACATCACTTAGTATATGAAATTGTAGATAATGCAGTAGATGAAGCCTTAGCTGGTTATTGTAAAAATATTCATGTAACCATAGAACCAGGAAATATTATAAAAGTAGAAGACGATGGAAGAGGAATTCCAGTTGATATTCATCCGAAAACCAAGATTTCCGCAGCAGAAACCGTATATACCGTTTTACATGCAGGAGGAAAATTTGGAGGAGATAGTGGATACAAAGTATCTGGAGGACTTCATGGAGTTGGCTCATCCGTAGTAAATGCCTTATCAAACTGGACCGAAGTAACCATTCAAAGAGATGGTGGAATTTTCCAAATGTCCTTTGAAAAAGGAAAAACAAAACAATCCTTAACACGAGTTGGAAATTCCGACAAAACAGGAACAACCGTAAGGTTTTTAGCAGACAATACTATATTTGAAACCTTAGAATACCAATATGAAGTATTAGAAAATCGCTTACGTGAAATGGCATTTCTAACCAAAGGACTACGAATTACCATAGAAGACCAAAGAGAAGAAACACCAAAAAAAGCAGATTTTTGCTATGAAGGTGGACTAATCTCATTTGCAGAATTCTTAAATAAAAACAAAGAAACCATTAACAAAACACCAATTTATATTGAAAAACAAGGGGAAGTACCAGTTGAAATTGCTATTCAATATACAACTGCTTATTCAGAAAATATATACACCTTTGTGAATAACATTAATACCGTAGAAGGAGGAACCCATTTAGAAGGTTTCAAAAGAGCAATTACCAAAGTGTTCAACGATTACGCAAGAAGTCACAATCTAATCAAAGAAAAAGATTCTAATTTACAAGGAGAAGATATAAGAGAAGGAATTACAGCAGTTGTTTCAGTAAAAGTAAAAGAGCCACAATTTGAAGGGCAAACTAAGACAAAGTTAGGGAACAGTGAAGTTTCAGGTATTGTACAAAGTACAGTAAATGAAGCCTTATCCAATTTCTTAGAAGAAAACCCTTCTATCGCCAAAGCAATTTTAGAAAAATGTATTAGTGCATCAAGAGCAAGAGAAGCAGCAAGAAAAGCAAGGGAATTAGTTAGAAGAAAAACGGCATTAGAAAGTTCAACATTACCTGGAAAATTAGCCGATTGTAGTAGTAAAAATCCAGATGAATGTGAAATCTATATTGTAGAGGGAGATTCAGCAGGAGGAAGTGCAAAACAAGGAAGAGATAGGAAATTTCAAGCAATTTTACCATTATGGGGAAAAATGCTAAATGTAGAAAAAGCAAGAGCAGATAAAATTTATAACAACGACAAATTAAACCCAGTCATTGTAGCCGTAGGAGCTGGAATTGGAGCAGAGTTTGATATTAGCAAAATTCGTTATGCCAAAATAATCATTATGGCCGATGCCGACGTAGATGGAGCACATATTAGAACCCTTTTATTAACCTTCTTCTTCCGTTATATGAGACCATTAATCGAAAACGGAAACGTATATTTAGCACAACCACCACTATACAAATTGTCAAAAAGAGGAATGGAAGATATATATTGTTATACCGATGAAGAAAAAGACGAACATTTAGCTAAAATCGGAACCGAAGGAGTTAGTATCCAACGTTATAAGGGTCTAGGAGAAATGAATCCAGAGCAACTATGGGAAACAACAATGGACCCAGATAAAAGAACATTAGTAAAAGTAAAACTAGAAGATGCAATCAAAGCAGATGAGATTTTTACCATTCTTATGGGAGACGAAATTGCACCACGTAAAGAATTCATTGAACAAAATGCAAAATACGTTAAAAATTTAGATATATAAGAACCTGGCCCACCGCACAGGCAAAGCCTATGGGTGAGGTACTTAAGAAACCTGGTTGTTTACACAATAAGATGTTTATCGATAAACAAAATCGCCAATAACTACGGAAATACAAACTAAAGCGTGATTTTTTATAAAATTAATAATATGCCAATCATTATAGGAAAAAACGATAAGTGGATATATGAATGATTATTATTTACACAATAATTTAATCGCATAATACTGTATAAAAAACAGTATTATGCGATTAATCGATAAAGCTAATATTAATCTTCTGCTAAAACTCATACACATAATTACTCACCTAATGTACCTTACGATACAAATAAGCAATTTACCACATATACAAATCAGTTGCTCGACCATAAATACACTTAAGAATATCCATATTCATCCTAAGAGGACTAATAACAAACACCAAAAATATAAATATAATCTTAACTCAAAATTATTACCTATATTACAACCATAAAAAACATATTAATTTTATAAAATAAAAGAAATAAAATATAGCTTACCTACAAATAATAATTTCTTATCGCCGACCTATCATAACCCATAAGAGCTACAATACATCTTTGCTCGAATAATATAAAACCAAATAAAAAATTGACCTCATACTACTCTTCGTACAACTAATATTAACCTTATGAAATTATTATAACCGAAATCAAAAAATATATACCAAAAATAATATTGGAATATTTTGTCGAAATTTGTATTACGATTTTTGTTGACAAATGAAGAAAAACGTTTTATGATAAAAGAGTCCTTAAAAAGATTTATTCAAATCAAATTAAATTCGAAAAGTATTAATTCGAAAAAAATCCAGAGAAAAAAGAAAATAAGTAATATGTTTATAAAAACAAACAAAAATAAAAAAAAAAGATACTAATAATGAAAATTCATATAAGATAGGAAACTTAAGAAACTATCTTAAAAAAATATAACTACAATATAAAATAATAAAATATTTAAAGTAAAAAAGAAAGCATAAAATAAAAGCAATAATACAAATATAATGATTAATTAAAAAAATATAAGAATAAGAAAATATAATAGCTAAATTAAAAAAAAAAACATATAAGAGTAATAATAAAAAGACTAAAACAAAAACACAAACATAATATTAATAAAATAACAAAATGTATTAAAGTAACAAAAAAAGAAATAAAGGATAAAAAACAAAAATAATAATTAATAAAATAACAAAATGTATTAAAGTAATAATAAAAGAAATAAAAGATAAAAAACAAAAATAATAATTAATAAAACAACAAAATGTATTAAAGTAATAATAAAAGAAATAAAAGATAAAAAACAAAAATAA
>CAOJHH010000034.1 GCA_948436025.1 uncultured Clostridium sp.
TTGCTAGGTCTTTTGCCGTTACCTTTCCACTTCCATTATGGTATCCTTCTTCTATGATATAACTTTGCCCTGCATTTAATGTTTGTATTACTTCTCCTCTATTTGGCATAGTTCCTGTTAATAATTTTCCACCACTATATGCTTTCTTGTTTATTAATATTTCATTTTCTGTTGCATTTGTCTGGGATAATATCTCATTTAACTTATCAATTTGGTCTTGTAAGTCTTTTATTACGCTTTCCGTTTCTCCTATTATTTCATCTGGATTATATTTATCTGGATTTTCTATCATTTCATATAGTTTTGCTAATTGTTCTTCTTCGTATTTTGCTGCTTCTTCATAATTTCTTCCTGCTTCTTGTGCCCTTCTTATAATGCCATTATCTCCCACTAACATACTAATGGATATTCCTGCTAAAATTAGTAAGATGATGATGGTTATTACTAAAGATACTAATGTGATTCCGTTTCCTGTTAGATATTGAATCTGCTTCTACCTGTTTATGTGATTGTTTCTTTTTCATCTGTATCTCTCCTCTGTTTTTATTTTATTATATCGACATTTTTCTTTTACTACAATAAATTCAAAGGATTTTTGATATTATAAATATACATAATTATTGGGCACGTGAAAGGGTAGCATGATATGCTACCCCTACACTCTATTTTCTGCCTTTTATCGTCTTGTCTTTGATCTTGAATGTCTTAATGTTTGTTTTTTTGCTTAAATAAATTTCGGCTAGGATTAGTATTGCTAGTAATATCCAGCACATATATACTAGGTTCATTTCTCCTGTCGATACTCCTATGATGATTTCTTCTGATTCTGATTTGTTGTTTTCTAGATTGGTTTCTTTAAAGCCTATGTCACTTGTTACTTCTTTTATTTCTACTTGTATTTTCTTGGTTCCAAAGTTTTCTAGTCCATTTTTCCAGTTTAGTATTAGTGGTATTTCAGCCTTTTCTCCTTCTTTTATGTCTCTTCCTTTTAGTCCTTCGGTGACTACTTTTCCTCCTTCTTCTTTCCAATAGGTTTTGTTGTTGACTACTCTAAATTCCATTCCTGCTGGCACGGTTACTTCTACCCTTCCTACTTGTCCTGTTATTTTCTTTTGATTACTTACTTTAATTTGATAGGTTACTTCAATTTGCTCTGTTTTTATCTTTTTGTCTTTGATGTCTACTTTATGAGTCTGTTGTTTGTTGTTTTCTTGCTTTGCTTCTTCTTGCTTTTGTTCTGTGGTGTCTTCTTTTTTCTTGTATTCTACCTTGTCATTTCTTTTGATTTCTTGTACTATGGTTTCTACGTTTAAGTCGAATTCTTCTTTTTCTACTTTGATTCCTTCTGTTCCTTGTAGTCCTTGTTTATCTTTTACTTGGATGGTTTGATGAATTGGTTTGTAGCCATATGGTACTTTGGTACTTTCTAGGGTGTAGTCTCCTACTGGTAGTCGGTTTAGGATGTTATTTGTTTCTTCTTCGTTTTCTCCTATTGTTACTTTTCCTACTTCGTTTCCTTTGTCGTCTTTTATGATGGTTTCGATTCCTTTTATTTCTTCCTCTGTGTCTTCGTCTTTTGGTATTATTTGCATTCTTGTGTAGTCTTGTAGCATTTCGATGGTTTGTACTTCTTTTACCGCTTTTACTTCAAAGGCTATTTTTTCGGTTCTGACATATCCTTTTAGGGTTGGAGCAGATGTCTGTACTAAATAGTATTCTCCAATTGGTAGTTTGTCGATTCTATGTGGTTTTCCATTGGTTATCCAGCTTTCAGTTACTTCTTTTCCTTCTTTGTTCGTTACAACTAGGGTTCCTCCGATGACTGGTTCTTTGGTGTCTATGTCTAGTAGGCTTATTTCTACTTTGGTATAGTCTTGTTTGTGTTGCAAGATGGTTCCTTCTGGGGCATCTGTAATGATGATTTCGTTATCATCTCCTCTTATGTATCCTTTGTCATAGTCTACGTCTTTTACGTGTATGATGTATTCGCCTTCTGGTAGTTTTTCGATGATTTCGTCTCCTTCTCCCATGATGACTTCTTTTACCACTTCTCCGGTTTCTTTGTTGATGACTTCTATTTCTGTTCCTGGGGCATATCCGTCTTCTCCTCCTTTTATGATGAGGATAGTGACTGGTTGTTTGATGGTTACTTTTTGGATCTCGGCTTTTGCTTCTAGCGTTACTTCTACGTCTTTGTTTGTGACATATCCTTGTTTCCCTAGTTTGTCTTGCCCTTTTGGTTGTCTTATGATGTAGTTTCCTACTGGTATTCTTTCGATGTAGAAATTGTTCTTTCCGGTTGTGTATTTTTGAATTAATTCTTCGGTTCCGTCTTCTTTTTTGTGGTATAGTTCCATTTCGATGTCTTCTAGTTTTTTTCCTGTATCTTGGTCGATTAGTTCTACTTCTAGTTTTGTGGTGTCGTCTTTGTAGTTTTCTTCGTAGTAGGTTACTGGGGTTTTTTGTGGGGGTTGTTCTTCTGTGTTTTCTTTGTTTGTTCCATAGGTGATGTTTATTTCTCTTTCTTCTTCGTTTAAGCTAAATCCTTCTCCTTTGTCGACTTGTTTGATTGTGTATTTTCCTTGTGGTAGGTTTTCGGCATACGCTTTTCCTTCTTCGTTTGTGGTTACGATTTTTACTAGATCGTCTTTGTTGTATAATTTGGTTTGTCCGTCTTTGCTTTGTATGTCTTCTTTTGCAATGATGTGGTATGTTGCTCCCTTTATTCCTTTGGTTTCGTATTCGATGTTTCCATTTTGTGTTGTTTGTTTGTAGTAGTCTCCTGTGTTTGTTATTTTTATCGTTCCTACCTGAGCTTGGTTTTCTTGTATTCCTACGATGATGTTGTTTTCTCTGTCGCTATCTACATAGTAGATTTGGTTGGTTGCAATTTGGAGCGTTACATTTCCTGTTGGGGTTTTTATGGTTTCTCCGTTTTCGCTATGTCCTTCATATCCACTTAATACATATCCTTCTGGAGCTTCTAATTGAATGATTTCGTAGGTTCCAAGTTCTAGGTTCATTGGCGTTTTTATATATCCTTTGTCGTTTGTTTCAAATGGTTTTTCATAGGTTCCATATTCTACGTTTCCTTCTAGTAGGTTCCAACTTTTATGGGTAATGAATTCCCCAGTGTCTTTGTTTTTGATTAGGAATTTGCTTTTTCCTTGTAGGATAGTTTCTTTTGTTTTATTGTCTTTGGTATAGATTTTTAGTTTTGCTTTGAAGTTTGGGTCGGTTATGTATCTTAGGCTTTGGGGTTCTCTTGAGTCGTTTTCTACTTTTATCGTAATTGGAACAATAACTTCTTTTTCATGGGGTACACTGGTCTCGATTACGATGTATTCTCCATAGGCTAACTCTGGGCTTTTTACGTATCCATCTTTGTTTGTGATGATTTCTTGTATTTCTTCTCCTTCTTCGCTTTTTTCGTAGTCTTTTACTAAGTTTTCTCCTTTTAGGTTGTATGGATGGTAGGCATGTTCACTTTGGGGTAGTTGTTCTTTGTTTTCTTCTGTATAGTGTATTTTGTAGTAGTAGTTTACTAGGTCTCCTATGTTGTAGCTTCCGTTGCTGTTTGCCTTATTTGTTAGTCCTTCCTCTTGTTTTGCTTCTTCATCGTTTAGGGTGTAGGTTCCGTCTTCGTTTCTTGTAATTTTTCCTTCTCTTACGATGCTTAGTTCTTCTATTTCATAGATGGTAAATCCTGCATTTGCTAGGGGGGCTGTTTCTCCTATTCCTATGGTTTGTTGTTTTAAGATTTGGAAGGCTTGTTTTTTTACTGTATTTTCATAAATTTCTTTTGCTTCTACTATTTTTATTTCTTGCCCTCTATAGTTTACATCGATTTCATAAGTGGTTTCGTCCATTAAGTATCCGGTTGGAATGGTATGTTGTTTTATTCGGTAGCTTCCACATTCTAAGTCATCAATTTGTATGTTTCCTTGTTCGTTTGTGTTTTCTATTTTTACTAGTTCGTTTTGTTTATATAGGACTCCTGGCTCTCCTACATATCTTGTTGTTGTTCCGTCTGCATGGTTAATTTGCTCTTTGGCATAGATTTCATATTCTACTCCTGCAAAGGTTCCATTTCCTTGTTCTTCTTTTTTGGTTTCGTTGTCGATTAGTTGGATGTCTATGTCGGTTTCTACACGTTTGCTTTCAATACTTGTTTTGTCTTCGTTGTTAAATAATACTATGGTGCTTTCGTTTTCTACGGTTTGGTTTCCATATTGGGTTTGGTTTATCGCATCTAGTATATTTATTTCGTATTCTCGTTTTTGTTTGTTGTTTTGATTTATTTGCTGTTCGTTTTCTTGGTTACTATTTTGGTTTGTTTGTTGTTCTTCATAGTCTCCATAGTATCCCACTGCTGGGGTGGTTTCTACTACTTTATATTTTCCTTCATTGGTTTTGGTATAGTATAGCCACTCGCTTGCTTCGTATGTTTTGTCTTCTTTTCTTTGCATAGTGACTGGTTTTCCATTCGTTTTGCTTATGTATTCTTCGTATCTTCCTGTTTCTTTGTTCCATTCATAAATGGTATATATCGCATTGTTTTCAATTACTTTTTTGGTTTGACTATCGATATTGTTAATGCTTGCTTTTATTTTGTATGGTTCGTTTTCAACAATTCCTGTGGCTTTATCTAAGTCGTCTGGTTCTCTTTCTTTGTAGGCAATTCGGTGGTTTGCATTGTTGTAATCTGGACTTATGGTATATTTGTCTTCGTGTAATTCTTCCATTACAAATTCCATGCTAAATGCAGTATCTCTATGGTTTTCCGGTACTTTGGTTTCTACTACTTTGTATTTTCCCTGTGTTGTTGGGTTCCATTTGTAGTACTCTGATGTATAGATTCCGTCTTGGTCTTCGTCTTTTAAAGTTTCTTTTTCTACATATTTTGTTCCATCCCATTCGTATAGGGTGAATTCTGCATCTCTTAATTTTTCTTCTGTGATGCTGTCTGTTTTTTGGATTTCTAATTTTCCTACTGGTTTTTGGTATTTTACTTCAAAGTTTTTTTCGTATCTTGTTACTTGCCCTAGGTCGATGTTTGTGTTGGTTCCTTTGTAATCTGTTAGGTTTCCAATTAGGGTGATGCTGTTATCGTATGGTTTTATTTTGCTGAATTCTCCTTGTATTGTGATGGTTAGTTTGTCTCCTGGTTTTGTGATGTGGTTTTCTCCTTTTCCATATTCGATGATGAGATTGTTTTCTTGTATGATGTAGTCTTCTATTTTGCTTTGTTCTCCTGTTTCTCCATCTGTGTATATGATGGTTAGGTTGTTTTTGTCGATGGTGAAGCCTTCATCGATTAGGTATGCTACTTTGCTTTGGTTTACTCCTACTTGTCCTTTGTTGGTTTTGCTTGATTCGATGGTGGCTGTCATTTCTAGTTTGGTTCCTTTTAGGTATTCTCCTCTAAAGTCATCGATTAGTCGGTATTCGATTTTGCTTGTGTATTCTGGTAGGATTAAGTCATTTCTTACGTTTATAGTTACATTTTGGGTTTGATTGCTCGTTACACTGTTTCCTTCATAGATTGGTTCGTATCCTTCGATGTAGTCTTCTTCTACTCGGAAGATATATTGATTTCCGTTATCATCGCATTCTCTTGTTTGTATGCTAAAGCTTGTTGTTTCTCCAACTTCAACTGTGAAGTCTGCTAGTTTTTCTTCTGTTCCATTTTCTCCTATTTTTCGGTATAGGTGGATGGTGCTTTCTTTTCTTGCGTTGTATTGGTTGTTATGGTCGTTCCATGTGATGTTTCCTCCTACTTCGATTTCTAAGTCTTTTACTAGGATAGTTGTATTAGAACTACCATCTCCTCCATTTAATTTGGATATGTTTCCTGCTTTGTCTTTTGCCCATGCGTAGTAGGTTCCGTTTTTATTTACGCTAATACTATTGGAACTTTGGAATTTACTCGCTTCTGGTGGTGTATCTGTCATTGTTACAGCATATCCATTTACTCCTGAGGCTGCATAGTCATTGTTTCCTGTGTCGCTTGCTTGTATGGTTAGGGTTGTTTGTCTTTTATTACTACTGATAGATTGGTCTATACTGTTTACTACTGGGTTGATTTTATCGATATTACTTATCGTAATACTTGCTGTTTCTTCATAATCATGGTTGTTGATGGCGTTTAGTGTATATGTTCCATTTTTGGTTACTGTGCTTGTGTTACTTGCCGTTCTTGCTCCTCCATTCCATGAGTATGGTGCTTCTTTTAAGCCAACGATGTCGTCTTTTGCTATTGCTGTTAGGGTAATGTCTTGGTTTGTGAATTCTTTTGTGCTTGCTGTTATGCTTACTTCTGGGTAGCTTTCTATTAATGTAATTTTGACATATCCATTTCCCTCTCTTGCTCCTTGGGTGGTTGTTACTTCACTAAAGTCTTCTCTTGTATAGCTGGTTCCTGCATATTGGGTTTGTCCTCCATAGTATCCGCCTCCGCCGCCTGTTGAGCCTTGATATGCTGTATCATTACTAGATGATTCTATATTTCCATTCATATAATTATTTCCTTCAAATTGTCCATCTGTCTTTCCACATCCAAGATCATAACGAGATATCGTAACATTGCTAGCACCACTTGGAACACTATAGCCTGAACCATTATGCCATCCAGCATTTGCTCCACATCTACTACCATTTTTATGCCCTCCCGTCCAGTCATGCCCACATCGACCACACCAATTGGAATTGCTAGGATGTGTTGTAGGTCGTGTACAATCACAACCATTATTATATGTTCTATATGTATAATATGGTTTAGTATAACACCCACCTCCTGATGAACTAGAACCTGTGTGTTTGTGATATATGATTTCCGCTATACTGCCGCCACCTCCTCCTGCAACTAAAATACGATTTGTTATATCATTTCCATTTAAACGAATATCACTGGCTCCTCCTCCATTTCCTTGTACTTCACTTCCTTGCCCTCCTCCATTATATCCTTCTTGTCCTCCTACATAGATGGATATCTTAGCGTTTTTTTCTAAAATAACATTCCCTTTTATGTAGGTTCCATTTCCTCCTATTACTTCTTCACTTGCAGTTCCGTCCTTGGGCTCCGTATGCTTCTATTTTGTATATTCCTTTGTATGGCAATGTAAGGGTCTGCTCTGACCCTGTAAAATTATATTCCCATACTGTCGTAGGTACTGCTGCTTCTGAGGTTGGGATTATCTCAAAATTTGTTAAACTTGGCAAATATGAAGATAAAATACTAATTGCTAGTAGACTACTAATGATTTTTTTCTTCATCTTTTCCATCTCCTTTGTTTCATACATTATTACATATATATTATATAAACTTATAATTTCTATGTAAATGGTAGTTTTTGTCTTATCCTATATCATTCTTGTTTTTCTTTTACGGAACGTGTTTTTTAGACTTTTTTTACATTTTGTTGACATTTTTGTAATATTTAACTTAATTGTTTTTCAATATTTTCCTTTTTCTTAGGGAATTAAGAAAAAGAGATATGTAAAAAGGGTAGCATAATATGCTACCCTTACGGTTTATTTTTGTTTTTATTCTACTATGTCTTTGTTCATTACATTTTCTAGTATTGGTGATTCCTCATCTTCAAAACCTAATCCTGGTCCTAGGTCTGGTTCCTTTTCGGTATTAATCTTAATGCTCTTGTACTTATTCATTCCGGTTCCTGCTGGAATTAGTTTTCCAATGATAACGTTTTCTTTTAGTCCGATTAATGGATCAACTTTTCCTTTGATGGCAGCTTCGGTTAGTACTCTTGTGGTTTCTTGGAAAGAAGCGGCCGATAAGAAAGATTCGGTAGCAAGTGAGGCTTTGGTGATACCAAGTAAGGTACGTTTTCCAGTGGCTGGTGTTTTTCCTTCGGCTAGTGTCTCTTTGTTTTTGTCTTCGAATTCGTACATGTCTACTAAAGAGCCTGGGAACATGTCGGTATCTCCATTGTCTTCTACTCTTACTTTTTTAAGCATTTGTCTTCCAATAACTTCAATGTGTTTGTCGTTAATATCAACACCTTGGTTACGGTATACTTTTTGTACTTCTTGAATTAGGTATTCGTATACGCCTTCTGGTCCTTTGATAAGTAAGATTTCGTTTGGATTGATGGAACCTTCTGTAATTTGGTCTCCTGCTTCTAGTTCGTCTCCATCTTTTACACGTAATTTGGAACCAAATGGGATGGTGTAGGTTTTTGAATCGTCTTTAGAAGTAACAATAACTTCTTTCTTTTTCTTGTTTTCTGCAATTTTTACTTTTCCTGCAATTTCTGTGATAATCGCAAGACCCTTTGGTTTTCTTGCTTCGAATAATTCTTCAACCCTAGGAAGACCTTGTGTAATATCTCCTCCTGCAACTCCTCCTTGGTGGAAGGTTCTCATGGTAAGCTGTGTTCCTGGTTCACCAATGGATTGTGCAGCAATAATTCCAACAGCTTCTCCGATGTTTACTTCGGTTCTGGTAGCAAGACCCATTCCATAACATTTTGCACATACTCCATGTTTTGAATGACATCCAAGTGCAGAACGTACTTTTACTTTTTCAAAACCTGCTTCTACAATTCTTTCAGCCATTTTATCGGTAATCATGGTTTCGGTATCCACAATTACTTCTTTGGTTTTTGGATCAATGATGTCTTCTAATGGGTATCTTCCTTCTAGTCTTTCTTGTAGTTTTTCAATCACTTGATTTCCGTCTTTTATGTCATATACCAAAATTCCTTCATGGGTTCCACAATCATGCTCGCGAACAATGATATCTTGGGATACGTCTACTAATCTTCTTGTTAAGTATCCAGAGTCTGCGGTTCTAAGTGCTGTATCGGCAAGTCCTTTTCTTCCTCCATGGCTTGATACGAAGTATTCTAGTGGGTCAAGTCCTTCACGGAAAGAGGAACGAATTGGGATTTCTACGGCTTTACCAGAGGTGTTTGCCATCAGTCCTCTCATTCCTGCTACTTGGCGTAATTGGTTCATGTTTCCACGAGCTCCAGATTCAATCATCATGTAGATTGGGTTTAGTTCATCGAAGTTGTCTTGCATAGCAAGAGAAACATCCTGTGTTGCTTGTTCCCATACTTTAATAACGGATTCATAACGTTCGTCTTCGGTAATTAAACCACGTTTGTATTGTTTTGCGATGTGTTCTACTTTTTCTTCTGCTGCTTGTAAGATTTCTTGTTTCTTTTCTGGTATGATAATATCTTTTGTGCTAACGGTAATCGCACCTTTTGTAGAGTATTTATAACCAGTGTCTTTAATGTAGTCTAGTAGCTCAGAGGCTCTCGATAGTCCATGTACATTAATACATTTTGCCACGATTTTTCCTAAGTTTTTCTTGATAACTGGAAAATCAATTTCTAAGTCAAATTCATGTTCTGGATCGGTTCTATCGACAAAACCTAAGTCTTGTGGAATTCCTTGGTTGTAGATGACTCTTCCGACTGTGGTTTCTACTCGTTTGGTACGAACGTTTCCTTCTTCATCGCTTGCACTCATACGGATAAATACTTTGGCATGTAATCCTAAGTCTCCATTGGCATATGCCATTAGGGCTTCTTCTTTATCTTTATAATAGCTTCCTTCTCCTGGTTCTCCTTTTACCTCCATGGTTAGGTAGTAACTTCCTAATATCATATCTTGGGTTGGAACGGTTACTGGTTTACCATCTTGTGGTTTTAATAGGTTGTTTACGGATAACATTAGGTATCTTGCTTCTGCTTGTGCTTCTGGTGATAATGGTACGTGTACTGCCATTTGGTCTCCATCGAAGTCAGCGTTGAAGGCGGTACATACTAATGGGTGTAGCTTGATGGCTCTTCCTTCTACTAGTACTGGCTCAAAGGCTTGAATTCCAAGTCTATGTAGAGTTGGTGCACGGTTTAACATAACTGGGTGGTCTTTAATAACCTCTTCTAAAATGTCCCATACTTCTGGTCTTAGTCGTTCTACCATTCTTTTGGCGTTTTTGATGTTGTGAGCAATCCCTCTTCCTACTAATTCTTTCATAACAAATGGTTTGAATAGTTCGACTGCCATTTCTTTTGGTAGACCACATTGGTAAATTTTTAGTTCTGGTCCTACAACGATTACGGAACGTCCTGAGTAGTCAACACGTTTTCCAAGTAGGTTTTGACGGAAACGTCCTTGTTTTCCTTTTAGTAAATCGGATAACGATTTTAAAGGTCGGTTTCCAGCTCCGGTGACTGGTCTTCCACGTCTTCCGTTATCGATTAGGGCATCAACAGATTCTTGTAACATTCTTTTTTCATTACGTACAATGATTTCTGGTGCTCCTAATTCTAATAATCTTTTTAAACGGTTGTTACGGTTAATAACACGACGGTATAGGTCGTTTAG
This sequence comes from uncultured Clostridium sp., assembly GCA_948436025.1. Taxonomy (GTDB): domain Bacteria; phylum Bacillota; class Clostridia; order TANB77; family CAG-508; genus RGIG8482. The sequence goes on from CAOJHH010000034.1 coordinate 10,366, forward strand.
GTCTGAGGTGGCAAAACGTCCACCATCTAATTGTACCATTGGACGTAGGTCTGGTGGCACAACTGGTACTACATTCATAATCATCCATTCTGGTTTGTTTCCAGATAAGCGGAATGATTCTACAGTGTCTAAACGTTTTACTAGTTTTACTTTCTTTTGCTCACTAGCTCCTTCTAGTTCCTTTTTTAAGGTTGTTGCTAGTTTGTCGACATCAATTTCTTGTAATAGTTTTTGAATGGCTTCTGCTCCCATTTCTGCTTTGAAAGAACCTCTTCCGTATTTTTCTTCTGCTTCATGGTATTCTTTTTCGGTTAAAACTTGTGTTTTGATTAGTCCTGAGGTTCCTTTGTCGGTTACAATGTAAGAAGCAAAATAAATTACTTTTTCTAGGTTTCTTGGTGAGATGTCTAACATTAGGGCAACTCTACTTGGAATTCCTTTGAAGTACCAAATGTGAGCAACTGGGGCTGCAAGTTCAATGTGTCCCATTCTTTCTCTTCTTACTTTGGCTTTGGTTACTTCTACACCACAACGGTCGCAGACAATTCCTTTATAACGTACTCTTTTGTATTTACCACAATGACACTCCCAATCTTTGGTTGGTCCAAAGATTCTTTCACAAAATAGTCCGTCTTTTTCTGGTTTTAAGGTACGGTAGTTAATGGTTTCTGGCTTTTTTACTTCTCCTTTTGACCATTCTCTTACTTTTTCATCTGATGCTAGACCAATTTTTAATTTATCAAATATTTCTAATTCATCCACGGTTTGTTTTTTCTCCCTTCCGGTTTGGATTTTTTTTGTTGATGCTATTCATGGCATACAACCATATCATTGTTTCGTCTCAAATCTACGAAGGCTTTGCAAGAGACCTCCTTTAACAAGGGAGGTGGCAGGGCGAAGCCCTGACGGAGGGTTCTTAATGCTCCTTTAGAAGAACCCCCAGTCGCCTTCCGGCAACAGCCCCCTTGTTAAAGGGGCTTTCTTGCCTGTCTTTGTAGCCCTTTTATATAATTTGTACTGTAATATTATTTTTCATGTTTTTGTAAAATAATTAACACCGCTGTGCAATTTTTTATGTGTATTATTTTACGTTTATGAATTTTTATTTAATTATGGGATTTGCACGGGTTGCATGATATGCAACCCCTACCGGCATATATTTTTATTACATCATATCATTATCATTCGCCAAATTGTCCCCACCTAAATCGGTGTCTTCTAATAACATTTCGTCTTCTTCATCTAGGATTGGGTCATCGAATAATTCGTCTGTTTCTTCTTCGTCGTCTACGATTTCGTTTCCGTCTTCGTCTTCTTCTACATATCCATCTGCTAATTCATCTTCAATTAGGATGTTTTGTGATTTGTCTTTTTCTGGGTTGTATTCAATTCCTTCTTCGATGTTTTCTTTTAGTTCTAGTTCTTGGTCATCACTTGAGTATAAACGAACATCTAAACCTAAACTTTGTAGTTCTTTTACTAATACTTTAAAGCTTTCTGGTACACCTGGTTCTGGTACGTTTTCTCCTTTTACAATGGCTTCATAGGTTTTAACACGTCCTACGGTATCATCGGATTTTACAGTTAGAATTTCTTGTAGGGTATGTGCTGCACCATATGCCTCTAATGCCCATACTTCCATTTCTCCAAAACGTTGTCCTCCAAATTGTGCTTTTCCTCCTAGTGGTTGTTGGGTAACTAATGAGTATGGTCCCGTAGAACGAGCATGGATTTTGTCGTCTACTAAGTGATGTAGTTTTAACATGTACATAACACCAACGGTTACTGGATGGTCAAATTTTTCTCCGGTTCTTCCGTCATATAGGGTTACTTTTCCATCTGGGGTACGTCCTGATTGTTCTAATAATTCGGTAATTTCTTCTTCGGATGCTCCGTCAAATACTGGAGTTGCTACTTTCCAACCAAGTTCTCTAGCAGCTGCTCCTAAGTGAACTTCTAACACTTGCCCTAGGTTCATACGAGATGGCACACCAAGTGGGTTAAGTACGATGTCTACTGGGGTTCCGTCTGGCATAAATGGCATGTCTTCTACTGGTAGAATTCTAGATACAACACCTTTGTTTCCATGTCGTCCTGCCATTTTATCTCCTACAGAGATTTTTCTTTTTTGTGCAATATAACAACGAATGACTTGGTTTACTCCTGGTGCTAATTCATCGGAGTTGTCTCTAGTAAAGATTTTGACATCTACAATGGTTCCTTCTTCTCCATGTGGTACACGAAGTGAGGTATCTCTTACTTCTCTTGCTTTTTCACCAAAAATAGCACGTAATAATCTTTCTTCAGCGGTTAATTCGGTTTCTCCTTTTGGCGTTACTTTTCCTACTAGAATATCTCCTGGTCTTACTTCTGCTCCAATACGAATAATTCCGTTTTCGTCTAAGTCTTTTAAGCTATCTTCTCCTACGTTTGGAATGTCTCTTGTAATTTCTTCTGGACCTAATTTGGTATCACGACATTCACAATCGTATTCTTCAATGTGGATTGAGGTATATACGTCTTCTTTTACTAGTCTTTCACTAATTAATACAGCGTCTTCATAGTTGTAACCTTCCCAAGTGGCAAAGGCGATTAGTACGTTTTTACCAAGTGCCATTTCTCCTTTATCCGTCGATGGTCCATCGGCAATGACGTCTCCTTTTTTTACTTTTTCTCCTTTTACCACAATTGGTCTTTGGTTAATACAGGTTCCACCATTGGTTCTTTTGAATTTGCGTAAATGATAGGTTTCTAAGTCTCCTTTTTCAGTTTTTAGAACGATTTCGTCACCAGTTACTTTGTGAATAGTTCCATTGGAGTTCGCAATTTGCATAATGCCAGAGTCTTTGGCTGCACGGTATTCAATTCCAGTCCCAACAATTGGAGATTCTGGTACAAGTAATGGAACAGCTTGACGTTGCATGTTTGCTCCCATTAAGGCACGGTGAGCATCATCGTGCTCTAAAAATGGTATCATAGCAGCACCAACGGATACTAATTGTTTTGGCGATACGTCTACATAGTCTACCATTTCTGGGACTACTTCTTCGATATCGTCTAAGTGTCTTACTTTGATTTTTTTACCTACAAAATTCCCCTCTTTATCTAGCTTTTCTGAAGCTTGTGCAATTCTTGCTCCTTCTTCATCTTCTGCACTTAAGTAGGTTACTTCATCGGTTACTTTGTGTGTTTCTTTGTCTACTACACGGTATGGTGTTTCTACAAATCCATATTCATTAATAATTGCAAAAGAAGTTAATGCTGAAATTAGTCCAATGTTTGGTCCTTCTGGAGATTCGATTGGGCATAAACGTCCATAATGGGTATAGTGTACGTCTCTTACCTCGAAACCTGCTCTTTCTCTAGAAAGTCCTCCTGGTCCTAGGGCAGATACTCTTCTTTTATGGGTTAATTCTGATAATGGGTTGGTTTGGTCCATAAATTGTGATAGTTGTGAACTTCCAAAGAATTCACGAATCGATGATGTGATTGGTTTTGTGTTAATTAATGTTTGTGGGGTTACTACATCTAAATCTTGAATGGTCATTCTTTCACGAACCACTCTTTCTAATCTAGTTAGTCCAATTCTAAATTGATTTTGTAGTAATTCTCCAACACAACGAATACGTCTATTTCCTAAATGGTCAATATCATCTATGTATCCTAATCCATGTTGTAAGTTCATTACATAGTTTACAGAGGCAATGATGTCTTCTGTGGTAATGTGTTTTGGAATTAATTCTCCCATTCTTTCTTTTATCATTTTTTCAATGTCTTTTTGGTCTGTATTTTCTAAGATGTTTTGTAGAACTGCGAAGTTAACGTCTTCTTTGATAACAATGTTTTTTAGGGTAACATATTCATGAATATCTACTGTACCATTTCCGATGACTTTAACTGCTTTTTCTCCAATTTTAACGTCTACAGAATTAATGCCTGCATTTTGAATTTGTCTTGCTAATTCTTCTGTAATAACACCATCTTTTTCAACAAGTACTTCTCCTGTAGATGGGTTTACAATGTCGTTTACGGCTACTTGGTTTTTAATTCTTCCAGCTAATCCTAGTTTTTTGTTAAATTTGTATCTTCCTACTTTTGCTAGGTCATATCTTCTATCATCAAAGAATAGTCCACTAAATAGATTTCTTGCAGCATCTACTGATGGTAGTTCTCCTGGTCTTAATTTTTTGTAAATTTCAATTAAGGCTTCATCTGCATTTTTGATTGGATCTTTGTTGATGGTTGCAATTATTTTGTCTTCTTCCCCAAATACTTCTAGGATTTGGGTATCCGTTTCTAGACCAATAGCTCTTAATAAGCAAGTTACTGGTAGTTTTCTAGTACGGTCAATACGAACATAGAATACATCGTTTGAGTCGGTTTCATATTCAATCCATGCTCCACGAATTGGCATTACGGTTGATGTAAAGATTTTTTTACCTGTTTTGTCATAGTCAGATTCATAGTAACATCCTGGGGAACGTACTAATTGGCTGACAACAACTCTTTCTGCACCATTGATGACAAAGGTTCCACTATCGGTCATCAGTGGAAAATCGCCTAAATAGATTTCTTGTTCTTTAATTTCACCGGTTTCACGGTTGATTAAACGTACCTTTACATGTAGTCTTGTTGAGTATGTTGCATCTCTTTCTTTCGCTTCTTCTAACGAATATTTTGTCTTTTCTTCCATGTAGTAATCGAAAAACTCTAGCACTAGATTTCCAGTATAGTCAATAATTGGCGAAATGTCTTTTAATACTTCTCCAAGACCCTCTTCTACAAACCAATTGTAAGAGTCTTTTTGTACTTGGATTAGATTTGGCATTTCAATACTGTCTTCTGTTTTGGCAAAGGTTTTTCGAACGCATTTTTCGTGTTTTACGTCTTTTACCAAAAAAATCACCTCATTATTAAATTAAGCAGAAAAATTGAAATTGCATTCTAGAAAAAAAGAATGCTTTTTAAGAATAAAATCTATTTATCAAGAAGTCCTTCTTAAACACAAGTTCCCGTATGATTTTGCAATAAAGGTCTGCTTTTCCTTCATGGTTAAAACCTACTTTAAACAAGGTTTAATTCCTCTTCTTGTTAAATTTCAAAGAATGTATGAAGGTATCTAAGAACGATACCTTCATAGCTAAAATATTATATCACTTTTTCTTACGGCTTGTCAAGGTTTGGGCGAAGTTTTTTTGCTTTTTTATGAATGAAATATGATAATGTCTTAAGTAATGAAATAGGAAAATGTCCCAACTAAAAAATATTTGTTCCTCTAAATGATATAATTTCTCTATCATTTAATTTCAAGGAGGAACTAATGAGAAAGGTTGTGTTGACATTGAAAGAACAACAAAAATATGATGTTATTAAAAAATTAGTTGAAACTAATGGCAACAAGGAACGCGCCAGAATTAAATTGGGTCTAA
>CAOJHH010000035.1 GCA_948436025.1 uncultured Clostridium sp.
CAAGTGGAGCAAGCAACACAAACTACGATGTAACATTTGAATCAGTAGGAACACACATCATCACACCAAGAAAAATTACAATAACAGTAGATGATCAATCCGGTGTATATGGTAGCGAGATTGATACTACAGCTTGGACTTATACTGTTACAGATGGAGAAGTACTTGCCAAAGATGAAGATGCTTTAGGAATTACTTTCAGTACAACAGCAACAAGTACATCACCAGTAACAAAAGAAGGATATCCTATTACGATAAAAACCGTAGCAAATAAAAACTACGAAATAAACATTGAAGGTGGAACCTATACGATTACGAAAAAACCAATCACAATTACAGCAGATGATAGGGAAAGTGTATATGGTACTAACATTGTAGAATTAACCTTTAGTGTAGCAGATGGTGTATTAGTAGGAACTGATACAAAAGATGTTATTACTGCAAACTTAACAACAACTGCAACTGATAAATCAGATGTAACCCAAGCAGGATATCCAATTACAGGAACAGCAACAGCCCAAAACTATGACATAACTGTAACAGAAGGAACTTACATGATTACAAAAGCACCAGGAGAATTAAACCCAGAATATATTGAAACGAGACAACAAATTAAAGATACTCCAATGATTTATCAACCAGATACTACAATTGGACAAATTGAAGGATACTTACCAGAAGGTTGGGCTTGGATTGATGGAACTGAAGAAGTAGTATTAGGACAATCAACTCATAAAGCATCTTATACATCAAAAAATCCAAACTATGGAGATGTAGCAGAGGTGGAATTAGATATTTGGGTAGCATTAGGAGCAGACTTTACAGAATTTAATAAATACTTAGCAGGAATGGAAGACGGTATTGGATTTGATAATCTAGTAGCAGGAGATTATACAAACTTTGAAGGATTAGCTGAGTTAGTTGCTACAGCAAGACAACAAATCGTACAAACAGAATTAGATAAAGTATTTGATCAAATTAAAAAATATACATTAAATAAAAAACCAATTAATAAAGAAGAATTTGATGCATACTTAGATAGAGTCGCTAAATTATATCCAGTCGATTACACGAACTGGGACGGTTTCTTAGAGAAACTAGAAGAAGTACAACAACAAGTATTAATTAGCAAATTTAACGAAAAATTTGAAGAAGCAAAAATGTATGTACTAAACCCAAGAACTGTAAACCATGCAGCTTTAAACCCAATTCGCGATGAACTTGCAAGAAGAAATCCAGATGAATATACCATCGAAAGTTGGCAAGCAGTAGAAGCAATCATCAAAGAAGCAAATGACCAAAAACTACAAAGTGATTTTGATAGAATTGTAGCAAGCATTAACATTGACGAAATACTTGTAGAAAAACAAATTGCAAGAATTGAAATTGCAACTGTACCAAAAACAAGTTATTCATTCGGAGAAAAACTAGATGTAACAGGTGGAATGATTCGAGTAATTTACGATAATGAAACTTCAGTAGAAAAAGAAATGCAAGCAAGTTGGGTAACCGGATTTGATAGTGAGGATGAAACCAAGATTGGTGTGCCACAACAATTAACAGTAACTTATGAAGGAAAAACAGCAATCTATAATGTAACCATTACGGATAATGCAACTGGTATTACCATAACTAAACCAAATAAAGTAACCTATCAATATGGTGAAGAAATGGATTTAACAGGATTAACAGTAACATTACACATGAAATCTGGTGCAACAAGTGAAGTGGAATTAAGACAATGTAGCGTAACAGGATATGATAGTAAAACATTAGGAGCACAAACCATTTCAGTACAATACTTAGATTATGAAGCACAAACCTTTACCGTTTTAGTAGAGGATTATGTAAAAGGAATTAAGATTGTATCTGTACCTACAAAGAGAGTATACACCATTAAGGATACTGAAATTGCTAAGAGTGGATTAAGAGTAGAAACTGTAAATGCTTCTGGTAATGCAGGAGAAAACGTAACAAATGAGATTACAATTGATCCAGTAGACTTTAAAACAGTAGGTTCAAAAGACGTTACAGTAAGATACAATGGACATACAGCAATCTTTACCATTTCTGTTGTAGATTCAGAAAAACCAGTTATTAACTTAAATGGAGATGCAGAAGTAACAGTAGAACTAGGAACTGAGTATATAGAACAAGGTGCAGAAGCTTATGTAAGAGTTGGTGGATATAACATTGATATTTCAAATCAAATCAAAATTGATAAAGACAAAAATGAAGAAGAGAAAGTGAATGTAAACAAAGAAGGAACTTACACAGTAACTTATGATGTAGTGTACAAAGCAACAGGGGAAGAAGCAACACAAGTGGTAAGAACTGTTCATGTAAAAGATACAACACCACCAGTTATTACACCAGATGACAACAATGTTTATGTAATTGAAGTAAATGAACCAAAACCAACATACAGAGCAACCGCAAAAGATGTTTATACCAATAAAGTAACAACTGTAACAACTGAGGATGATATTGATGTAACGATACCAGGAGTATATGCCGTAACATTTATCTCAGTAGATGAAGCAGGAAATGAAGCAAGAGTAAGAAAGATTGTTAGAGTAGTGGATACCAAAGGACCAATCATCGACGTAGAAAATCTTCAAGAAACCATCGAAGTAAATGGTACATTCGACCCATTAAAAGGTGTAAGTGCAACAGATAATTCAGGAGAAGACATTAAAGTAGAAGTAGACCTTAAAAACCTAGATACAACAAGAGTTGGAACATATACTATTGCTTATACTGCGAAAGATTCTACAGGAAACAGTGCAGAAACAGTATATAAGACCATTGAAGTAAAAGACACACAAGCTCCAACATTTGTAGAATTCAAAGGGGAAGAAACCATGTATGTAGAAGTAAATACACCATTTGTAGACCCAGGAGTTGTATTTGAAGATAACTACACAGTCGAGTCAGCTCTAGTGATTAACAAAGTAATCAAATTAGTAGGAACAAACGAAGAAGTAGGAGCCGTTGATTACCGAGTAGTAGGAAACAAATATACAATTACTTATACAGCAACAGATACTTCAGGAAATACCTCAGAAGAAGTTACAAGAACCGTAATGATAACAGATAGACCTGCAACGATTTACTTCAACGATCCAGCATTAGATGGAATGGTTACTGACTTAAAAGACACAACAAAGGAGAAACCACAAGCATTCTATTATTACCCAACCATTCAATATGCAAGAGGAGAAGAAATAGGAAAAGGCGGAGAAATCGTTATTACAAAAGACGGACAACCTTATACAATGCCAGCAAATGGAACAATTACCGAAGATGGAGAATACGTAATGATGGTTTATGGTGTTGATGAAAATGGAGATCGTGATGGTACAAGAGCAATTGCATACTTTACCGTAGCAGCTAAACCACCAGAAGTAACAGGTATTGCAAGAACTGGAAAATATAAAGAAGCACAAACTGTAAGTATTAGTAATATCCATGGTGTTGAAAAGGCAGTATTAACAGATAGAAAAGGAAACGAACTTGTTGATGTTAGACAATACTTAATTAACAACAATACAGAACAATACGAAATCCCATATGAAGTAGGAACATTCTACTTAAAAGTAACACCTAACAACGGAAGAACCGTTACCTATACAATCATCTATCAATAAAATACGAAAAAGAACTCATAAATCGTAAAAGATTTATGGGTTCTTTGTATTCTAACGCATAGATTTGTAATATTTCATGAAATTTCCCTATCTTTGCCTAAAGGGTGTTTACAAAAAAATGGAATAAGGGTATAATAGGGTTAGCTTAAGATTACGAAGGAGGAAAAAATATGAAAAAATTTGTTATAATTATGAGTATTTTGCTAATTCTAGCAGGAACCGGATTTATTATTTATATGTCATTAGATATGTTTAAAAGTCAATTTGGAAAAGGAATGGGAGTAGAAGATGAGAATTTAAAGAAAATAGAAGAAGAATTAAGAGATGCTCCACCAGTGGTATATTATGAGGATCCTCAAAAAGATGGATTAACCACGATTTTAAATGATGGAGATATTTTCCGTTATCAGCCAGAAATTAAATATGCAGGTAGAAAAATTAGTGTTGTAAAAGATGGTATTGCTACAGAATATAAAGAGGGAAAATTAGAAGATGGGAAATATACTGTAGTGGTAACAGGAAAAGAAGAAACCATCACACGTAATTTTGTTGTGGATTCTGCTCCACCAAAAGTAACGGGAGTAAGAACAGGAAAATACACAGAAGCACAAACGGTTACATTTGCGGATGTAAAGGATGTAGAAAAAGCAACCTTAACGAATAAACAAACCGATGAAGTAATCGATGTGAAAAAATATCTACTAGAAAATGAAACCAACAAATATACAATAGCCTATGAAATAGGTGCGTATGTATTAGAAGTAGAAGACAAGTACGGAAATGGAATTATGCCAATTACGATTTTGTATGAGGAAAAAGGAGAATAGAAAGAACCCTTCGGGGTTTTTTTTGTTACAAGAAAGTAATAATTGATACATAAATGTAATGTAAACTTAATGATGACGAAACAATGAAAGCAAGAAGATAAGTAGAATACAAAGATAAAATGCTGAGATACCTTTTATATCAAAGCAAAATGGCGTTTTTTATATTTGCCTAGAAGAAAAGATAAAGGTTTAAAAATTTGCCAAAAATAACATAAAACAGCATAAAAATGCAAAAAGTATGTTTACAAATAAGAAGAAAAATAGTATAATAGTAATGTGGATAAAAATGTTTAACTAGGGGGAAAAACAATGAAAAAATCATTAATCATGACAATCATTATTTTTTTATTAGTAGGAGTACTAGGAGGAGTGGTAAATGCTGCTTCCGCAAGAGTTAGTGCTTCTGCAAGTTCTGTTAATATAGGAGAGACTGTAAGAGTTACAATATCGATTGGTGAAAAAGCCAAAATGATTGAATTTAGTATAAATTATGATAAAACAAAATTTGATTATGTATCTTGTTCAAAAGGTAAATATAATCAAAAATTTTCATATGTAAATGGAGAAGGAAATGCAGATACAGAGAGTATCACTATGACTTTTAAAGCAAAAGCAGCAGGAACCACAAATTTTACAATATCGAATTTGAAAGTTGCAACAGCAGGTCAAAAAATACCTTCTTATCCAATAGCTAATGCATCAGCATCAGTAACGGCGAAGGTAAAAGAGGAGCCAAAACCAACACAGCCAACGACACCATCGACGAATAATAAACCTTCTACTACGACAAAACCTACTACAAATAAGAATACCAATAAAAATAATAACAAAAATACAAATAAAAAAGACGAAACACCAGTTGAGGAGCCAGTACAAGATCCAGTAGAAGAACCAGTACAAGAGCCAGTGGTAAAGGAACCAGCACCAAATGAATTAATGAAATTAGAAGATGAAACTGTAAAAACATTGATTGATGAGCCAACAAAAGTAATGATAAAAGCAAAACCAGTTGCGCTTGAAGATGGTACAAAATTAAATGTAACAAGACTAAAAGAAGGAGATACGGCATATCAAACGCGAAATGATATGTTTAAAGATATTGAAGGAATAAAAACATACTTTGATTTAAAATTACTAAAAATCGTAGAAACCGAGCAAGATGGACAAATGGTGCAATCTGAACAAGCAGTAACACCAAACGGATATGTAACAGTATTTCTTCCAATTCCAGAAAACTATAATAAGGAACGTTTAGTTGCTTATAAAATGAATGAAGATGGAACGTATAAAGTAATAGAGGGACAAATCCAAGGAAATTATTATACATTTACGACCAATAGTCTTGCTAATTATGCATTAGTAGAAACACCAGAAAAAAAAACTTGGGGACAAACGGCAATGGAAAAAGTAAACGAAGTCCTTGGCAATGTAAAGATTTTACATATTACTATTATCGTACTATTATGTATCATTTTAATTGAAACAATCACAATTATTCGATTATCAAGACAAAAAGCAAAAAGAAGTAAATAGATTGAGGTGAAAAAAGGATGAAAAAGATAGGAAAAGTACTATTACTATCTAGTTTGACGGTTGCAACAGTTGGAACAATTGCATTAAATTGTGTGAATACAGAAACATTAAAAAAGCCAGACGAAAAAATAGATATTCAAGCATATAACCATAAACCGAATACCGTTTTAGATAATGTTTTTGAACTTGAAAAAGAGGGAAAGACAATTTTACCATTTATTTTTGACAATACAGACCAATCAATTAGTAAAACATACTTGGTAGAACAGTTTCGAAAAGCAGGAAAAACCATTCAAAATTTGTCAAGTTTGAAGGATAGAATTGTAACAGGTGATGAAATAAAAACAGCAGATAAAACCTATACAGTTTTAATCTATGGTGATGTTGACGGTGATGGATATGTTGACAGTTTTGATGCATTAGAAATCGTAGAACATGTTATTCGAGATAAGGAACCAGCAGGATTATTTCGAATAACAGCAAATGTAGAAAATAGTGATGATATTGTTGACAGTTTTGATGCATTAAGAATTGTTGAATTTGTTATTGGTTCACAATCAAAGTTAGTTGTAAAAGAACCACTTTCAACGATTGAACAAAATATTGAATATCCTAGAATTACCTTAAAAGGAAATGACCCTCAATATGTACGTTTAGGCGAAACCTACCAAGAGGCAGGGGCGACGGTTAGTGATAATAAGGATAAGGACTTAAAAGTTGAAATTGATAGTAAAGAAGTAGATACTAGTAAAATTGGAACTTACTATGTTTCGTATCGAGCAGTTGACTCAGATGGCTATGAAAGAATTGTAAGAAGAGAAGTAAAAGTAAGAGATTATGTAACAGACTTAACCCTTACCAATGCACCAAAGACAGTAAATTATGGAAAAGAATTAGACCTAAGTAGTATGAAAGTAACGGCAAAAATGAAATCTTCAGGAGATGCAGTGGTACCAGTTGATGCTTCGAAGTATAAAGTAACGGGATATAATCCAGAAAAACTTGGACCACAAACCATTACCGTAACTTACGAAAGTGAAGATGGAACTTTTGAAGGAAAATCGACTACTTTTACAGTAGAAGTAAAAGACTATCAAACAGGAATTGAAGTAGATATTCCAAATAGAATATTTAGATATGATGACGAAAAAACAATAGAAGAATATTTGAAAGCTTATTTAGTAGATGCTAAAGTAAGAACTGTAATGGCAACAGGAAATAAAGGAGAATGGCAACCAATAGAAATAGATATGGTTGACTATAGTGTATTCAATAAGCAAGAAATAGGAGAACAAACTATTACTATAAAATATAAAGGTGATGAGAAAACATTTGAGTCCGAAGAAACTGTAGAAGTACGTGACTATGCGATTGACAATAGTTTTGAGATAGTAAATACGCCAGATAAGCAACATGAGCAAAAATATGGACAAGAACTAGATTTGACTGGCATGGTTGTAAAAGTAGAAATGAAAAAAGCTGGAATAGTAATACTTACACCAGAAGATTATAAAATAGAAGGTTATAACAAAAATCAATTGGGACGTCAAGAACTTACAGTATCTTATGATGGACAATCAGATAAGTTATTAGTGACTGTAGAAAATTATGTAACAGGAATTGAACTACAAGTGGCAACATGGGCAAAGAAAATATATACAGATGGAGATGCAATTGATTTTAATGGAATTATTCTAAAAAAGACGATGGCTGTTGAAGTAGAGGGCGTAGATAATACTATTTCAATGGATGATGTAGCGTTTACACCAGCCAATAAAACGGTTGTATTTGGAATGACACAGATAATAATGGAATATGACACTGAAAATACGGTTGATGGGAAGCAAAAAACATTTTCAGCATCTCATAAAATTACTGTATTAAAACACTTAGAAAATATTCGTGTAAAACCACAAAAAGTAGAAGGATATGCACATGAAAAATTCTCCTTTGGAACGATTCTTTCTGGAGAACAAGAAGAATTATTAACCAAAGAAAAAGTTAAGTTATTCATTGCCGATAAAGATGGAAATGAAATAACCAATCAAGTAGGAATTGAAAAACTAGACTTAAATGAAAATGGAGAAATGCCAATTAATTTGACATTTGAAGAAAAAGGAGAGTATAGGCTTACCTTCTATGTAGGAGATAATTTTGCAGATAGTAAAATTAAATCTGAAGAACAAACCTTACATATTACCTATAATCCAATTGTAACCAGTGCTAGTATTTTAGAACCAACGGAAGTAGAAATTAATGTAAGAAAAGCAAAAAGCAAAGAAAGAACCATTACATTTAAAAATATCCATGATGATATTTTAACCGATGAAGTATTAGCAAGTAGTGTAGAATTTACGCAGGATGCTTACTTAACCTTTACGAAAATGACAAATGGACATCCAGTAACAAGTAATAAAGAAAATATTGACATGGTACGTATTACTGGTAAAGAACAAGGAGCTACCTTTATTCGAATGACGGTAAACAAAGGAACTGAAAATGAAAAATCCATTCGATTAGCAGGAGCAGTAATTGGACCAGAAGCAAAGAAAATTATTGGATTAACTGGTGTAGGTGGGACAACCTTAGGGGATACGATTCGCCTATACCAAGAAGAACAATTGGTGGATATGAGCAATCTTGTAACCGATAAAAATACAGGAATTGTGTATACACTAATGGAAATCTCTATTGTAGATGAAGACGGCGATAATGTTCCTTTACTAGGTAGTGACCTTTGCATAGGAAATGCAACAACCAACAAAAAGTTAGGTGTTCGTTATACAGGCTACAATGCAAATACAGCACCATTAATTGATGCACATTTATTTACCGATGCCAAAGAGCCTGTTAGTTCAGATGAACCAGTGAAATATTTAGGTATTGCACTGGCTGATGGAGTAGGACCAGAAGAATTATTAGATAGAGAGTTAATCATTGATTACTACAATGCTCTAAATAATTCGCAAAAATTAACCATACAAATAGAACCACTAAGAATTAGAGAATTGGTAATTACAACACAAAACGTAGATGATGTAAGCAATTTACCAACAGGATATAATTACGAAGAATTTATGGTAGGAAGTATTAAATCTGGACCAAGACAAAAAGATGTTACCCTAACCGATTTCTATACGGGAACAACACCAAATTATACGGTAAAAGATTTAGCAGGTAATGATATTACAAACCAAACATTACCAGATGGCAAAAAAACAGTGGAAGTTAGTTTCGGATACAACAACGTAGATAGAGAAGTAGAATTAAAAGTAACAGCAAGAAAATCTGGAAAATATATGGTAACTTGTTGGGTAATGGTTGCAGGAAATCGTGTTTCTTTAACACAAACTGTTGAAACCAAAACACATCCAGAAGTAGCAAGTGCAGTTATAACAGATACAAGTGCCATTGCAGTTGGAAGAAAAACCAAAAGAAACATCCAATTCTTAAATAAATATGGAGAACCAATTGATGTTAATTATACCGATATAGCAAAACAAGAAAATGGTGTAGAGGCAAGATTACTAAATGCAGCAGGTGCACCAACTGGAAAAATTACACAAATCGAATTATTAGCAAATAGCTTAGATGGTGCAAGCATTACATTAACCGTAAAAGGAAAAGTATTACCTACCATTACAATTGATACCAAGGAAAATATTTCGATTGAGGTAATGAATGTAAATGGCTATGTTAGTGGTGTAGAACAAAAGAATGGAGAGTATGTAATAAGACTATATGAAACAAACCCAAGTAAAGCGGGAGTAGTAGATGGTGATGATGGAAATGTTTATACTTTAATACCAATTAGGATTAACAATGACGGAGCTTCCAAAAAAGTATACGCTCCACAATTAGCACTAGTACATCCTGGTGATGAAGAACATGTGGAAGAAGATATGACAGGATTACCATATATTCATGATGTAGTTGTGACATATTCTGGTACAGAAAGTTATATAATACAAGCCAATATGGTACATGCCGATGGAACGGTTGAGTATGATAGCTTAACACAACCAGTAGATTATCTTGGAATTGCATTATTTGGAGAACCAGAAAGTAAAATGATAGGAAAAACAATTACCATTTCTTACCCAGGAGCAGACCCAATTCATATTAAAGTAATATCGAACACAACTCCATAACAAATAAAAATACGTATCATAGCAGATACGTATTTTTACTTTTGACGCTTTTCGGGGAGTAAGGAAAAAATCCTCCTTCCAAATTCACGAATACAAAAATAGAGCATAACATATAGATAGTAAAAAAGAGGAGGGAAGTTATGCTAGACGGAAAATACACATCTTCATTAAATACTCCTATGGGAGCTATTAATGGAGTGATTACACTAATGAGTAATGGAAAACAGGTGCAAGGAATTGTAGAAATTATGGGGATGAAAAACCAATTTATGGGAATGAAAACAAACGAAAATACAGCTAATTTTAAAGGAAACTTTAATACACCAATGGGAAATATTGATTACACGGCAAGTGTAATGGTAAATGGAAATATGCTAGAATTAATGGCAAATACCAACAAAGGAAACTTCAAAATACAAGGAAAACGTATGTAATAAGAAATAAACAAATCTTTTTATGTTAAAGAAATCCAACTCGTATAGGAGTTGGATTTTTTTAACATCTTCTTAACATTTATTAAGATATTATTAAATCCCTTATGAAGCTAAAAAAAGACGATATAATAGGACTAGAAAAACAAGGGAGGGTATTTTATATGGAAATATTAAAAGTAGAAAACTTATCAAAAATTTATGGAAAAGGAGAAACAAGTGTAACAGCAATTGACCATATTTCTTTTTCAGTAGAAGAGGGAGAATTTGTTTCAATTATAGGACCATCGGGTTCTCGGCAAATCTACTATGCTTCACATTTTAGGTGGTGTTGATAGACCGACTTCTCGGGAAAGTATACATTAAAGGCAAAGATGTGTATAGCTTAAATAATAATGATTTAGCAGTATTCCGAAGACAAAATGTAGGACTTATTTATCAGTTTTATAATTTGATTCCTATTTTAAATGTAGAAGAAAACATTTCCTTGCCAGTGTTATTAGATGGGAAAAAGGTAAATAATGAAAGATTACAAGAAATTATAAAAACATTAGGATTAGAAAAAAGAGTGAAACATTTGCCAAATGAATTATCTGGTGGGCAACAGCAACGTGTATCCATTGGAAGAAGTTTAATGAACGACCCAGCCATTATTTTAGCAGATGAACCAACAGGAAACTTGGATAGCAAAAATTCGGAGGAAATATTAGAGTTATTAAAATATTCGAATAAAAAGTATCATCAAACGTTAATTATGATTACACATGATTTAAATTTAGCAAAACAAGCGGACAGAATGATACAAATTCAAGATGGGAAGATTGTGGCGGATGAGAAGAATTAGAACCCCCCAGTCGCTCCGCTTTCGTCCCCCTTGTTAAAGGGGATTTCTTGTGGGGCTTCGGAGTTTGTGTGCAGGTAAGATTGAATTAAGAAGGGATGTAATAGAAAATGAGTATATTTAGTAAGTTAACAACCAATTATTTGAAGAAAAATCGAAAAAGGACGATTGTTACGATTATTGGAATTATTTTATCTGGTGCTATGATTACAGCAGTAGCTACTTTAGCGGTTTCTTTTCAGAGTTTTTTGTTAGATGTGGAGATTAGCCAAGATGGTGCTTGGGAGGCGATGTTTCGAGGAGTAAAAACAGAAGATATTGGCGAGTTTGCACAAGATAGAAGATTAACTAATGTGATGGTCATGGCACCAGTAGGAATGGCAAAAAATACCTATTCAGAGGATGAGTTTTGCTACATAAAGGCATATAGTAAACAAGCGTTAGAAAATATGAAAATTCGTTTAATAGAAGGACAATTACCAAAGAATGATAATGAAATTGTGTTAAGCAATACTTTTTTTGATGGAAAAGAAAAAGAACCCCAAATTGGAGATACCGTTACGTTTGAAATGGGAAAGCGAATGAGTGATGGGGAAGAACTAATTGGAGAAGCTAAAGTAGATAATGAGACATTTATAACAGAAGAGACAAAGACCTATACGGTTTGTGGAAAAATCCAAAGACCAGATTTTGAGACCTCAAAAGATCACTATACTTCAGGAGTTACTTTGCTAGATGAAACAAAGCCGATTACTCACCAAAGCGTGGATATTGGTGTAATTTCCAAAAATCCAAAGAATTTGTATGACGATGCAGAGGAAATTGCCGATAAACTAGGAGTGTATACCATACGAGAGGAACGGACAAAAGGTATATAATATCAAATACAATACCTATGTATTAATGTATAAAGGGGTCAACTCTACTGGTGGTTTCCAAGCAATGTTATATTCGGTATGTGGTATCTTAATTGCGGTTATTATGGTAGGTTCCATTTTAGTAATTTATAACAGTTTTGCTATTTCCGTATCCGAAAGGAAAAAACAATTTGGAAGCTTATCTTCTGTAGGAGCAACGAAAAAACAAATACGAAGCTTGGTATTGCAAGAAGGAGCTATTTTAGGAGGAATTGGGATTCCACTTGGTATTTTATTTGGAATAGGGGGAATTGGGATTACCTTAAAGGTAGTAAATGAGTTATTAAAGCCAATGATGGCAGAGTCTGGTCAAAATTGGAATTTACACTTAGTGGTATCGTTCCAAGCAATCTTAATTGCGTTAATTTTCATTGCGATAACAATTTACCTATCGGTTATGGTTCCAGCAAAACGAGCAAGTAAAATATCGCCAATTGAAGCAATTCGTGGAAATGATGATATCAAAATAAATGGAAAGAAGTTAAAAACACCAAAGTGGTTTCGTACTTTATTTGGAATAGAAGGAGAATTGGCACTAAAGAATTTGAAAAGAAGTAAGAAAAAATATCGTACCACCGTTATTTCCCTTATGATTAGTATTATTTTATTTATATCGGTTAGTGGATTTATTGGGTATATGTATAATGGGTTTGATTCCCTTTATAAAAGTGTGGATTATGATTATTCCATTCAGATTTATGGAAGCGATACAAAAGAAAAAAGAGAACAAAAGGAGAAAATTACAAATCGAATTGAAAATTCAAAAAATGTAGATAAGCTATCTGTGATTGACCGAGTATATTCCTATACAGAGCTAAAAGAAGAAAGACTAGATGCGAATATGAGAAAAGCCATAAAGGAAAAAGAAAGAGTAAGACAATATTTTTATGAAGAAAATGGTCAATATCGTGTTGGAGTAAACTTGATTGCCTTAAACGATATACAAATGGAAGAATACTTAAAACAGCTAGGAATAAGCAAATTAGGGGAAAATGAAGTCATTTTGATTAATTATGTTGATATGTTAATGTCGGCAAAAATAGAAGGAGATTTAACGAATTTAAAAGCAAATGAGGACATAGATGTTAGTATACAGGTAAGGGAAAATGCAGATAAGTCTAAAGAAGAACCAAAATATCAAACCATAAAGAAAGCTTTTAAAATTGCAAAAGTAACCGATAAAATGCCATTTGGAGTTACTAACCAAGATAATCCAATCGCAATTGCCATTACCAATAAAAAGGCACTAGAAGGCTTTGAAGACCAAATGTTTACAAGTATGGTATTTACAGCAAAAGACGAACAAGGGCTAAAAGAGGAATTAAAAGAAATTGAAAAAATGCCAACCAATTTCATGGTATTTGTAGAAAATGTAAAAGAACAAATACAACAACAGCGTAACCTAAAACTAGTAATTAACATTTTCTTATATGGATTTATTGCCCTAATTTCAGCCATTGGAATTGCCAATATATTTAATACCATCTCTACGAATATTTTACTAAGAAAACGAGAATTTGCTATGTTAAAATCCATCGGTATGACCGAAAAGGGCTTTAAAAAAATGCTAGATTTAGAATGTATTTTCTATGGCACGAAAGCATTGTTATTTGGATTACCAATCGGAATCATTATTTGTTATTTCTTAAACCAAGGTTTCGGAAATGCCATAGAATTTGCCTTTAGCCTACCTTGGAGCAGTATTATTATTTCTATTGTGAGTGTGTATTTTGTGGTATTTATCACCATGCTATATGCGAGTGGTAAAATGAAAAAAGAAAATATAATTGATAGCTTGAGAGAGGAAAATATATAGCAATTTCGTATCAAGGAAATATAGATTGGCACTTTGTAGAGTTAGGAGATTGCGATTAAGCTGTAAGTTATGCAAAAAGACGCGATAGTAAAGCGTCTTTTTGCATATAGAAGTGAATAAAAATTTAAAAACAGTACACCTTATAAATTAAGAAAAGTTATGAGGTGTATTTTTAATATAAGAAATCAGTCAAAAAGACTATACAAAAACAAAGCGATATGTTACACTACAATTGCTAAAAAAACAATATGCCAAAATGCGACATTTCCGCCAAAGCGGATAAGATATGTGATTTAATTAAAAAAAATACCAAATGGTGGGGAAATGCAAGTAGTGATTTTAGTAAAAGAAATAAGGAAAGAAAAAAATTATACATTAGAACAACTATCCAAAAAAACTGGGATATCCACAACACACATAAATGACATCGAAAACAATGTAAAAGAACCCAGTTTTTCAATGATGGTTCGATTATCCTATGCACTAGATGTACCATTAAATAAGTTATATCAGATTATTTGGTAGAAGAAGGAGAAAAAGAAAAATGAAAAAAACAAAAGAGAAGAATTTACCACAAGGGGTAGGCCTTGTGTCTACCCGGAAGAGGAATTACGTTAGTAGCTTTGGTGATTACCAAACTCGTGCCTACCGCCTAAAATAAAGGGTTGTAGGCGTTTTTGTATATTA